>CAZWVO010000311.1:0-3436 GCA_964637535.1 uncultured Flavobacteriaceae bacterium | reverse complement strand
TTACTTACTAGTAGTATCTATTTTGGATTGGTATTGATTTTTGTTTTGAATAGAACCAAAATCTTAGATTTCATAGGAAAGTTTTTAACTCCTTTAATCGTTATTATGCTGTCTATGGTTATTGGCATTGGTTTATTTTCTAGTGTAGCGTCCATGAACGAAACGGTATTTAAAACTCCTGTAATAAGTGGGATTTTAGAAGGGTATCAAACTTTTGATGCCATAGGAGCAGTTGTGGTAGGTGGTGTAATTATAATTTCTATACGCTTAAAAGGAGATACTTCTTTTGCGCGCATGAAAACCTTAATTACTAAATCTGGACTTATTGCAGGTAGTGGTCTTTTTATAATCTATGCAGGGTTAATTGCAGTTGGAGCTTTCTATGGTGAAACTATTTTTGTAGACCAAGAGCTGAGTAATGATATGCAAAGAGCTTCCTTATTAAGAGGTATTAGCATTGCCACTTTAGGTAACTTTGGCAACAGTGTTTTAAGTATCCTTATTTCTTTGGCTTGTTTTACCACAGCGGTGGGGATAGTGGCTGGTACTGCTGATTATTTTAAAGGTGTCTTAAAAGGCGCTCAAAACGCTTATATTATAACAGCCATTATAGCCTGTGGTATAGGTATACTTATTGGGCAATTAGACTTTCATTCTATTATTGTTATTGCATTTCCTATTTTGATGATTATTTATCCCATTACCATTGTATTAATCTTACTTAATGCAACTCCGGAAAAATATGCATCTTCTACCGTTTTTAAAGCAGTAGTACTAACAACTGTTTTCTTTAGTATCCCAGATTTTCTAGGAACAGTTGGTTTGGGTGATGCTATAGCCGCCGTAACCTCGTACATTCCGCTTAGTAACTACCAAATGGGTTGGGTAATTCCGGCTTTAGTAGTTTTTGTGATAACCAATATGTTTGGAGCAAAAAAAGAAGTGGGTATATAGCTCAATGTAACTGAAAATGAATATGATCATCATGCCTAACCGCTTGGCAACCATGATACCTAATTTTGGAGTTACGTAAACTTAATCTAGTTTTTAGATGGGGTTCAATAAAAAATTTTCCTGCATTAGGCTGGGCAAGTAACGCCCGTATTAAATCTCTTGTTCCTACCTCAGATAACGATAATTCTGTGTTGATGGTTCCAAAAGTAAGATACTTTGGAAAATCGTACTGCCATTTTCCTCTGTCTTTGCAAGCTTCAATCTGATTGTATTCTTTTTCCTTTGGCCCTTCAAATACGCCATAGCCACTTATAGAACGTTTTTTATTGGTAAGCTGCTTATGCTTATCCTGATAAATTAAAGAAAGATCTATTTTTTTTCCATCGTTATGACTTAAATGCGGTAAGAGCGGGAATTTGTCCAAAAAGGGGAAATTTGCGTCCAAATAACTAATATGTATCCCAGGGTGTTTTTTGTGTAACCTTAGCGCGGCACCTTCTAATGCGGTGTTCATTTCTGGAGTAACATAATTACGGTACATCAGCACTGTAAAAAAAGTATGCGCCTTAAGATAAGTAGACTTCTTTATTGGTGCTCTTCCAAATAAAGGAGCAACTATGGGTACTACCAAAACATTGGCAAGAAAATAAATAGCAACAAAAAAGACAGCTCGTTTTAATCGGTAATTTGTGTGCTTCCTTTTTACCAAGAACAAGCTAAGCAGGTATACCACTCCTCCTACTTGAGTTGAAACAGTTAAAAAAACAATCACAAGAAAATGTAGCAATAGTTTAAAAAAAATTGTCATGTTCTGCATAACGGAGCGTTCGAATTTTGACTTTAGCAGCTATCTTATCTAGGGTGTTAGCGTTGCATTAGCTCCTCTATCTCCTCTGCCGTAATTGGAATATTTTGCATTAAATTAAAAGGGGCGCCAGAATCTTGAATAACTACATCGTCTTCAATACGAATTCCCATATGTTCTTCTGGAATATAAATACCCGGTTCTACGGTAAATACCATTCCTGCTTTCATGGGTGTCTTTAGTGCTCCGTAATCATGGGTATCTAACCCTATATGGTGGCTTGTACCATGCATAAAGTACTTTTTATATGCTGGCCAGTCTTTTTTTTCATTTTGTACATCAGCTTTATCCAATAATCCAAGGCCTAATAATTCTGAAGTCATTATTTTTCCCACTTCCTTATGATATTCTGCCCAAAGCGTGCCTGGAACAAGCAATGCAGTGGCCTCATCCTTTACCCTAAGTACTGCATCATACACGGCTCTTTGCCTAGCTGTAAAACGTCCATTTACGGGAATAGTACGGGTCATGTCACTAGAATAGTTAGCGTATTCAGCTGCTACATCCATCAATAAAAGATCGCCATCTTTACATTGCTGATTGTTCGCTATATAATGCAAGACATTAGCATTATCTCCAGAAGCTATTATTGGCGTATACGCAAAACCTTTAGAACGGTTACGTACAAACTCGTGCAAATATTCTGCTTCAATCTCATACTCCCAAACACCGGCTTGTACAAAACCTAGAATACGCCTAAATCCTTTTTCTGTTATGTCACAAGCTTGTTGCATTATGGTAATTTCTTCTGATTCCTTAACGCCTCGTATTTCTTGTAAGATAGGATTACTTTTTGCCCATTGATGAGCAGGAAATTTTGCTTTACAATCCGCTATAAAACGATCTTCTCTTGTCTGTGTTTCTACGGCTTGCCTATAGTGCTCATTCGTGTTAAAATAAATCACTTCTGCCTCCGTCATAAGATCAAAAAAGACCTTTTCAAAACTAGACAACCAATGTATTGTTTGTATTCCGGAAACTTACGAAGCTTTTGCTTTGGTTAATTTTTCGCCTTCCCATACCGCAATATGCGCATTGGTTTCTCTTACAAATAATACCTCTTGGTTTTTTTTATCCAAAGCCTCGGGAAAAAGCACCAAAATGGTCTCTTCTTGGTCTGCTCCACTGAGGTAAAATATATCGCTATGTTGTTCAAAAGGCATTGTGCTATCTGCACTTACTGGGTAAATGTCATTAGAGTTAAAAACTGCAATACTATTTGGCTTCATTTGAGCCATAAATTTCTTGCGGTTTTTTATAAATAATTGGGCGTCTATTGGATGATACTTCATGCGAGTTGTTCTTTCTTCAAAAATAGCCAATTGCACGTAATAAAAAAGAGGGCTTCCTAGGAAGCCCTCTTTTAAACTTAAAATCTGGTTGATTATTTAGCGATCATTTTTTTAATAGCTCCTATGACGGCCATTATAACGCCACCTCCTACACCACCTCCAGCTACACTTCCAAGAAGACTAGACATGTCCATTCCTCCAATTATAGCATCACTTGCTGCTGCTGGATCTGCTCCTGCTGCTGCTGCGCCGCCAATTCCAAGCATTCCTAACAGTTTGCCTCCAAGACCACCTCCTAAGATTCCCGAAATTGCATTTCCTGCAC
>CAZWVO010000310.1:0-3445 GCA_964637535.1 uncultured Flavobacteriaceae bacterium | reverse complement strand
AAAATGTTCCTATGGCGTTAAACCCAAGCGAAAGACCAAACCAGCCTATTGCCAAATTTGAATCTATGTTGAAGACCGATGACGTCTATTTTTTTGACGCAGAGGATTTTGAAGACATAATTCATCACTACCTCAACAATGGAAAAATTGCGCTGGCTAAAAAAGCGATAAAAATTGGCTTACAACAACACCCTGCTACCATTAGTCTAAAACTGCTAAATGTTGAAGTACATGTCTTTGAGAACAACCTAGAGGTTGCAGAGCAAATGTTGGACGAACTACAAGTGCTAGATGGTAATAATGAAGAGGTTTATATTCAACGTGCCAACATTTATTCTAAGAAGGACAATCATCCTGCAGCGGTAAAGTTGCTAGAAAAAGCATTGGAGTTGGCCAATGAAAGCTTAGATATTCATTCTCTTTTAGGTATGGAATACCTTTTTATGGATGATTTTGAATTAGCAAAACAAAATTTCATGCAATGCGTAGCTTTTGATCCGCATGATTACTCTTCCCTATACAATGTCATCTATTGTTTCGAATTTTTAGAAGACTATGAAGGGGCTATTCAGTATCTGAATGCCTATTTAGATAGAAACCCCTACTGCGAAGTAGCTTGGCATCAACTTGGAAAACAATACACTTCTTTAGACCTGTATAAAGAAGCATTGACTGCCTTTGATTTTGCTATTATTTCTGATGATACTTTTATAGGTGCTTATTTTGAAAAAGGAAAAGTTCTGGAAAAGTTGGAACGATATGCAGAAGCTATAGAGAATTATGAGACCACAATAACTATTGAAGATCCTACGTCGCATGCTTATTTGCGAATTGGACGATGTCATGAACGACTGAATAATACTTCAATGGCCAAATATTACTATTACCATACGGTTCATGAAGATCCTCTTCTAGACAAAGGATGGCTTGCTATTACAGACTTTTACTTTAGGCAAGAAAATTATGATAAATCCCTTTTCTATATCAAAAAAGCCATAAATATAGACAGCGAAAATCCCTTATATTGGAAACGTGCTGCCAAAATATATACGGCACTTTATAATTTTGAAGAGGCCGACTTGGCGTATAAGCAAACTGTAGAATTAGGTAACTACGAGCTAGATACCTGGCTATCTTGGGCCCAATTGGTGATTAAAAGTAAAGATTATCATTCTGCTATAGAAATTCTAAATCAAGGCCTGGAGTTCTTTCCAGAAAACGCAACTATTCCGTATACTTTAGCCGGACTGCATCTGGAACTAAATAACAGAGAAAAAGGGCGTATTTACTTGGTAAATGCCCTGCAAATTAACTTTGAAGAACGTACTATCTTTACAACCTCTTTTCCTCAATTTTCCAACCTAGTATGGATAAAAAACATTATTGAGGACTGCAATAGGTCTTGAGCGGAAAAGCCTTATTTTTGTTGTCTTAATCCAATTTATGGAGCGAAAAAATCCATTACAATATGTTGTTCTAGTACTAAAAGGTATGGCTATGGGTGCTGCAGATGTGGTTCCAGGCGTATCTGGAGGTACTATAGCTTTTATTTCAGGGATATATGAAGAATTCATTACTTCCATTAACAATATAAATTTAGACCTTCTTAAAACGCTAAAAAAGGACGGTTTCAAGCTAGCTTGGAAACAACTAAATGGGAATTTTTTACTAGCCCTTTTTCTAGGGATAGCCATAAGCATTTTCTCTTTAGCTAAATTTCTAAGTTGGCTATTGGTTAATGAGCCCATCTTTTTGTGGTCCTTCTTTTTTGGTCTCGTATTAGCCAGTATTTTTTTTGTGGGCAAAGCCATTGAAAAATGGAGCGCCGTTACGGTACTTGTATTGTTACTTGGTGCAGGGGTAGCCTATTTCATTACAACCCTGCCGCCTATAGAAAATACCTCAAGCCTTCCCTTTTTGTTTCTTTCAGGAGCTTTAGCAGTATGCGCAATGATTCTGCCAGGCATTTCAGGTGCCTTTATTCTTGTACTCCTAGGTTCCTACAAAACTATTTTAGATGCAGTGCATGAAAGAGATATTAAAATTGTTGCCACTGTAGCTTTAGGATCTGTTTTTGGATTACTCAGCTTTGCTAGATTATTAAAATGGATGTTTAAACGATATAAGAATCTAACTTTAGCACTATTAACGGGCTTTATTTTAGGTTCGCTTAACAAAATATGGCCTTGGAAAAAAATATTGGAAACCAGAACCTTTGATGAAAAAGTTATTCCAATAAAAGAGCAGAATATATCACCTTTTAACTTTGATGGCGATCCACAAATTATGTATGCAGTACTGCTAGCACTGCTTGGTTTTTCTCTTATTTTTGTTTTGGAAAAATTAGCTACCAAAAAGTAGCTTGCAAAAAAAATGAATTATCCCCGTACGCTTTTAGATAAGATATTCCTAGTCCTTAAAGGATTATGCATGGGGGCTGCAAACAAAGTACCAGGGGTGTCTGGAGGTATTGTAGCCTTTGTAGGAGGATTTTACGAGGAGTTCATATACTCACTTCAAAAAGTTAACTTTAAAGCAGCTAAGCTGTTGTTTAACGGAAGATTTAAAAGCTTTTACCGGTATATAAACGGCTCTTTTCTCAGCCTGTTAATTTTTGGAATGCTAGTAAGTTATTTTAGTATTTCTAAGATCTTGGATTACTTTTTAGAGCAAAATGAACTGTTTGTTTGGGCTACTTTCTTTGGAATGATTTTGGGCTCTATTTATTATATTGCTAAAGATTTTAAACGCTGGAACAAACAGACCATTTTTGGTGCTATAGTCGGACTTATTATAGGCGTTTCTATCAGCTTTTTAAGTCCTGCAAAAGCCAATGATAATTTGCTTTTTATTTTTCTTTGTGGCATGATTAGCGTTTCTGGAATGACATTACCAGGACTTTCCGGATCTTTTATTCTTATTTTATTAGGTAATTATGTATTGCTTTTAGTAGATGCAGTTAATGCGTTATACGATACGTTTTCTGAAATTTTTCAAGGCGATTTTAGCTTTACTCAAAACACTGAACGCTTAAGCACACTTAAGATACTTACTGTCTTTACCTTGGGTTCAGCAACAGGTTTGGTAACCCTTTCACATCTACTTAGTTATGTACTTAAACACTACAAACACCTTACAACAGCTGTAATTTTAGGTTTTATTACCGGTTCTCTAGGAGTAGTGTGGCCTTGGAAATACACCATCTATAAAACAGATACTGTAGGTAGTGTACTTCTAGATTCTAACGGTAATGAAATTATCATAAATTATAGGAGATACATTCCAGATTTTAGCAGTTCAGAAACCTGGCTAGTCATAGGCTGTATTGTTTTAGGTATCTTCGTTTTATTGGGCTTAGATTGGTATGGAAAAAAAAGAAAACAAACAACTTAGGTTTGGTCTAGTAGGGCGCAACATTGGGTACTCTTTCTCCAAAGGGTATTTT
>CAZWVO010000309.1:0-3458 GCA_964637535.1 uncultured Flavobacteriaceae bacterium | reverse complement strand
TAGATATATTTACGATTCTAAAAAATCAAACTATGAAAAATACCCTTAAGCGCCAATGGTGGAAAGAAGGTATCGTGTATCAGATATACCCTAGAAGTTTTCAGGATTCTAAGGGAGATGGTATTGGCGACTTAGGAGGTATACTTCAACGTTTGGATTACATTCAAAGTTTAGGGGTTGACATTATTTGGCTAAACCCCGTATACCAATCGCCTAACGATGATAACGGGTATGATATTAGCGACTACCGCAATATTATGAATGAATTTGGTACTATGGAGGAGTTTGATGCCCTTCTAGCTGGTATGAAAAGTAGAGGCCTACGTCTGGTCATGGATTTGGTAGTAAACCATTGTAGCGATGAACATGATTGGTTTAAAGCGGCTAAACAATCTAGAGACAATCCATATCGCGATTACTTTCATTGGTGGCCTGCAGAAAAAGGTACTCCCCCTAAAAGATGGAGTTATTTTGATGTTGATGGTAATGCCTGGAAATACGAAGCCAATACCGATGCGTATTACTTACACTACTTCTCCGAGAAACAACCCGATTTAAAATGGGAAAATCCAAAATTACGAGAGGAAATATATAACATTATGAAGTTTTGGTTTGATAAAGGGGTAGATGGTTTTAGGATGGACGTTATTCCTTTTATTTCTAAAGATATTTCCTATCCCGAACTCCCAGAAAAATTTAATGGAAACTTTGTACCATTCTATGCCAACGGACCAAAATTACATGATTACCTCCATGAGATGAATGACCAAGTATTAAGCAAATACGATGTAATGACTGTTGGCGAAGCTCCGGGTGTAAGCCTAGATCAGGCATTGAATTTTGTAGATGAAGAGCGGGAAGAACTCAATATGTTCTTTCATTTTGATCTTATGGCTCTAGACCGAGAGGCTGACCACGTATTTCTTATGCGCAAGGAACAATGGAAACTTAGCGAGTTTAAAGAAGTGCATTCCAATTGGGATGCAGTATTTGCGCAAAAAGGATGGGGTAGTATGTATTTAAGCAATCACGATTTTCCGCGAAGTGTGAGCAGATGGGGAAATGATAGCAGAACCCATTGGTATTATTCGGCAACAATGCTACACACTTTTTTACTTTCTATGCGTGGAACCCCATATTTTTATTATGGTGATGAAATTGGCATGACCAATATTGGATTTGATACCATTGAAGATTATAAGGACATTAATACCCTAAACCGCTATAAAACGGTAAAATTGGCGGGAGAGAACCTTGATCATTTTATTGAAAATGAAAAAGAAGCAAGTAGAGATAACGCGCGTACACCTATGCAATGGGATACGGACATACATTCTGGCTTTACTACAGGAAAACCATGGATTAAAGTAAATGAAAATTATAAAGACGGAGTTAATGTTGCCGATCAAAATAAAGATAGGTCCTCTGTGCTTAATTACTTCCGTAAAATGGTGCAGCTGCGAAAAACGCATTTAGGACTTGTTTATGGCGATTATACCTTGCTTTTAAAAGATAATGAAGAAGTTTATGCATATACCCGAATTCTAGAAGATGAACGCTTTCTGGTACTATTGAGTTTTTCTACAAAAAAAACAGAAGTTCATATTAAAGAAGCTAGTGTTTACAAGGCCAGCTTACTAATATCTAATGATGAAGATAAAGCAGCGCCTTTAGTAAAAAATGGTATGTTTAAACTTAAGCCGTATCAAGCACTCATTTATAGGTTAACCTAAGGCATATACCAGCTCTCAATCCATCAAATAAAGGGCACGGTATACCTTAGAAATATGCTTTTTGTTATCTTTAGAACATCGCTACTAAAAAACCAACATTATGAAAAAATATGTTCTATGCAATCTGTTTCTTTTACTATGCGCTATGGCTACTTTTGCACAAAAAACTCCAGAAGATGTGCTAAAAAGTTTAGATGCTAAAAGTGCAGATTATGGTGAAATTGCCCAGGAAATCTGGAATTTGGCCGAGATGGGATATTTAGAAGAAAAAAGCAGTGCCTTACTGCAGCAAACCCTGAGCGATGCTGGTTTTACTATTAAAAAAGGTGTAGCTGGAATTCCTACCGCATTTATTGCCGAGTACGGTAGTGGAACTCCGGTAATAGGTATTTTAGGAGAATATGACGCCCTGCCGGGTTTATCTCAGGAGGCCGTAGCTGAAAAAAAATCAGCTAATAAAGAAGCGGGGCATGCTTGCGGGCATCATTTATTTGGTACAGCCTCCACTGCAGCTGCAATTGCAGTTAAAGATTGGCTCAAAAACACCAAAACGAAGGGCACGATTAGATTTTATGGTTGCCCGGCTGAAGAAGGTGGTTCTGGAAAGGTATATATGGTACGCGAAGGCTTATTTAAGGATGTAGATGTGGCTTTACATTGGCATCCCGGAGCACAAAATGCGGCTAATGCTGGTGCAGCGCTTGCAAACAAATCTGCAAAATTTCGTTTTTATGGAGTATCTGCCCATGCCGCAGGAGCGCCAGAAAAGGGCCGGTCTGCGCTAGACGGCGTAGAGGCTATGAATGTTATGGTAAATATGATGCGCGAACATATTCCACAGGAAGCGCGTATACATTATGTAATAACAGGTGGCGGAAAAGCGCCAAATGTAGTTCCAGATTTTGCAGAGGTGTATTACTATGCAAGGCATAACCAAAGAGATGTTGTTATTGCTATTTTTGATAGAATGGTAAAAGCAGCAGAAGGTGCTGCCTTAGGTACAGGAACTACTATGGATTATGAGATGATAGGAGGTACCCACGAACTATTACCTAATCTTACCTTACAAAAACTCATGCATAGTAAACTTACCAAAGTAGGGGGTATAACGTACAGTAGTGAAGAAAAAATATTTGCCGATAAAATTGCTATTAGTTTGGGCTACCAAGCTGTAGATATAGACCAAGCAGTTAGCATACAACCCTATAAAACAGAAGGGAAAGCATATGGTTCTACAGATGTTGGCGATGTAAGTTTTAGTGTGCCTACAGTGGGCATGCGCGCTGCTACTTGGGTACCTGGTACTCCAGCACATAGTTGGCAAGCGGTTGCTGCTGGCGGAACAACCATTGGAAATAAGGGAATGATGGTTGCCGCTAAGACTATAGCACTAACGGCCATTGACCTCTATAAAAATGTTACGCTTGTTGAGAAAGCCAAAACAGAATTTATGGAACGTAGGGGAGCTAACTTTACATATATTCCTTTGTTGGGAGACCGTAGTCCAGCCTTAAATTACAGACAATAGCCTAATAGAGTATCTTACATTAGCCACTGTATTACATGAATTTACAAACTTTAAATGGTATTCTGTAACAAATCCGAAAAACAGGCTACTAATAGGTAAGCAACCACCAATCCTTAGTGAGTAACGAACTAGAACATAAATTTGTAACTGAACTGGAGAACAATCAAAATATTGTTCATAAGGTATGTAGTTTGTAT
>CAZWVO010000308.1:0-3465 GCA_964637535.1 uncultured Flavobacteriaceae bacterium | reverse complement strand
GGTTAGCCTATTCTGCATCCTTATAATTGTTGAGAATCCCAATAGCGGTTCCCATTGTTGCATCCACTCTAGACGTGTTTGCAAGGACTACTATGACTGTTTTTGTCGATGGAATTATTAAGAGGTCTGAAGAAACACCTGTTTGTGCACCTCCATGGCCAAACGCCTTTTCTGGATTAGGTTTTGCACCATACATAAACCAACCTAAACCGTAGGGATTTCCTCTTTGATTAAGTCCATTATGTGTCAGCATCATTTTCAGGGTTTCAGACGTGATAAGGGTATTGTTCAAAACAGCTTGTCCAAATTTTAAGAGATCATCTACTGTGCTGTAGAATCCACCCCCAGGAATACGATTACTAAGATTATTAGCTTTTTTTACGTGTTTAACTTTACCATTCTTTTGTTTTGAAAACAAGGCTGTTTTGTTATCATAGTGTACTCCATAATGTTCTATTCCTGTCATATTCATATCCGCCCTGTCCCAAATATTTTTCTGCATGTATACCTCAAAAGAAAGTCCTGACACACGCTCTATTAAAACACCCAAAACTACATAACCATAGGTACTGTAGCTATATGTTGTACCGGGTTCTGCGTTAAGTTCTCTGGCACTAAAAACATGCATTGCATCTGTTAATGTAGCGTAATTCTTAGTAGTTTCTGCTTCTTTTCCACTGGCATAACCTTTAATTCCTGAAGTATGGTTAAGCAGCTGGCGAATAGTAATTTTTTTATTTCCTACACTCGGAAATTCTTGTATATAACGCTGAATTGGTTCATCCAATGCTACCAAACCTTGCTCAAATAACTGCATCACAGCTATTGCAGTCATTGGCTTTGCAATAGATGCAATTCTGGTTTTCATCTCGGTATTGGCCATTTTTGTTTTTTGAGCATTCATGAATCCATAAGCAGCCTTCCAAGCGATACTGTCGCCTTGTGAAATACCGGCTACTGCGCCCATTGCCTTGTTTTTTACTACAAGTTCTTCTAGCAGTTTGCTGTTTTTTTCTGTTCTAAGCTTGTTGTGATCGCTAATGTTCTGACCAAAAAACATGTTACCAATAAGACCTATTAAGAGCGTTAACTTTTTCATTTTTTTATGTTTAATTTAAGGTGTTTCTGTTTATCATTAATGGTTAGTTGAACCAAGTACCATCCAGACTTTTCTACATACTTATCCAATAGGAATTCGTATTCTCCTGAATCCAGTTTTTGGTGTAGTATGGATGCAATAGGATTCCCGTTAATAGCGTATAATTTTATTTTTATTCTAGCTGAGTTTGGCAGGTTAAAGCCAAGAGATGTGCCAAATCTATTTTTTCTGATATAAGGAAACTCTCCCTCCAATTTGGGAAGGTCTGCTGCTTCATAACTACTGCGATAAACTTTTTTAGAATATGTTACT
This sequence comes from uncultured Flavobacteriaceae bacterium, assembly GCA_964637535.1. Taxonomy (GTDB): domain Bacteria; phylum Bacteroidota; class Bacteroidia; order Flavobacteriales; family Flavobacteriaceae; genus CANMSI01. Next base: position 2,054 of record CAZWVO010000308.1, on the reverse strand, counting down.
TCCTTACCTCTACTAAAAATATTGCTCCACCAATTTTTTTCAACATGTATTTGGTGAATGGTTAAATACGTATCTATTTCGGTAAATAAAAGGTAGTTACCAGCCTTGATGTTTTTTGTATTCCATTGTAAACTGTGATTCCCTTTTGTCAGAGGTTTATCAGCAATGGTAGCCACCATTTCTCCTTTAGCCGTTAATACATATAGGTTTACATCAGACATTTCTTGTTCTAAAAATAGATCTATAGTGGTCAATGATTTGGGATCATTGGTAATGTGAAAATCAATACCCTTTGGAAGACTTCCATATAGTGGTATTTCATTTTGCCATTTTAGCTCGCGTACATTTTCGTATAACTTGGGGTGTACGCAGTTCGCTATGGTATCTGTAACTACAACTTTCTCTCGTTTTATGGTAAAGACCAAAGGGGAATTCAATGGTGATTTCAATATGTTCTTATGGGCTAGGCCACTGCAATGGTAGTATAACCAATTCATATAAGCGGTGTCTTTTTTTGATAAAACTTGGTAAAAAGGATGCACCGTGTTTACAGGGCTTACGGCTAAGCGTACTGACGGAATAGCGGAATCTTGCCCATGCCCTAAGGCGTTTAAAAAGAAAATGGATACAATTACAATTTTAACGAACATCATATTTAATTTATAAAGCGAATGTAGGTTTTGCATATACCTCTTTTTTTTAAAGTAGACTAAGGAGTATTAATTAAGGTATAAACGAGCGTTGAATGGCATAAACCTACGTTAATCATCAAATGCCTTGGTTTAAGCGGAGTTTTAACTGTATTCGTCTACAAATCACAATTTTTTCAAGCGATATCCCTAATTTAGTTCACTATAGATGAACTATAAACAATCCATAGGAGAAAGAATATTAGCGCATAGGCCTTTAATGCATATCTTCTTCTGGATCGTTATTTTAGTATTGCAATCACAGATATTTTTGTACTCCGGACATGATTTTAAGGTAGTATTTATAAGTGCTCTAGCACTTTTTCCTTCTATAATTTTAGCAGCCTATCTCTTAACCTATTATCAATTGCCAAAGCTTGCGTATAAGAAAAAGTTTATTCTCTTTTTTATTTCGTTACTTCTTAGCATGTATTTCTTCACATTTTTGGGAAGAGTATTCACTATGTATTTGGCGGAACCATATTTAGGAATTGAAGTAGCGCCATCTTTGGACTATATGGGAGCTGTAGCAACTAATATTGAGCGGTTAGCCCGTAACTATCTTTTAGCGGTGTATCTGGCTCCTATTCTCATGGCTTCAATAAAATTAATAAAGCAACGTGATAAGGTTAGAAGTAGGATCGACACCTTGGAAAAAGAAAAAGCAAGGACAGAATTAAAGTTTTTAAAAACACAAATTCACCCCCATTTTTTATTAAATACGCTTAATAATATTTATGCGCTAACATTAAAAAAATCTGACTTAGCACCAGATTCTGTATTAAAGCTATCCGAAATGCTAACCTATGTGTTATATCGTTGCAGTGAAAAATATGTGTCAATTACCAATGAGATTAAACTTTTGGAGAACTATATTTCGTTAGAAAAACTGCGTTATGGAAAAAATTTGAACATCACTTTTACAAAAGAAATAGTAGATGAAGGGGTAATGATAGCACCTTTAATTTTACTTTCTATTACTGAAAATGCCTTTAAACATGGGGCAAGTGGAGCCACAGAAACCCCTATAATTAGAATACGTTTAACAGCAACTTCTGGTCTACTTACATTTACTGTTTTTAATTCAAAAGAAAATGAACCTAATGAAGATCAACAGCTAAAGGGGATAGGAGGACATAACATTAAAAAACAATTAGATTTAATATATTCAAGCAGTTATGATTACGAAGTAAATGAAGATGCTAAGTCGTACGAAGTAATTTTAAAAATTAACTTAAATAACAGCAATGGAAGTTAGATGTCTTATTGTGGATGATGAACCACTGGCTATTGAGGTTATTGAGAGTTATCTCAATCAATTTGAAGATTTTGAAATAGTTGGTCGGAGCAACAATGCTATACATG
>CAZWVO010000307.1:0-3476 GCA_964637535.1 uncultured Flavobacteriaceae bacterium | reverse complement strand
GTGCTGCAGGAGAAACACAAGTATTTATAGATGGACTACGGGTATTTCAACCGTTTAACGCCACGGCGAATAATGTCCCAACCAGAGGAAGGTTCTCTCCATTTTTATTTAAAGGAATTACCTTTAGCACTGGGGGCTATTCTGCAGAGTATGGGCAGGCGTTATCTAGTGTGCTCTTACTCAATACTACTGACGTACCCGACCAGGAAAAAACGGATATCTCTATCATGTCCGTAGGTGCAGGCTTGGGGCATACTGAAATTTGGGACAACCAATCGCTCAGTTTCAATACTTCCTATATTAATCTGGCACCTTATGAAGCATTATTGCCTTCTACTCAGGGAGTTCAATGGAATAGTCCTTTTGAATCTATTTCAGGAGAAGCTGTGTATAGGAACATGGGAGCAAAAAGTATATTTAAATTGTATACGGGATTTACCAGTACCAACTTAGATGTTGATCAGGAAAATATCAATTTTGAAGAATTGGTCAATTTTAGACTCAAGAACAACAATGTTTACCTTAACAGCTCCTATAAATATTTTTATGAAAATGCGTGGACACTAACTACAGGAGCTAGTGTATCATCGGATACCAATAATATTGGCATTTTTGAAGGTGCTGTGTATACCAAGGAAACAGCAGCACATATAAAAGCAAAGCTACACAAAAACTTTAGTAGTAGCGTAAAGCTCAATTTTGGCGTAGAGCATTTTAGTACAGATTATGATGAAACCTTTACTACGCTAGACGGAGCATCTTTTGATCTTGGATATACAGATCATTTAAGTGCTTTTTTTGCAGAAACAGATCTCTTTTTAAGCAATAAGTTTGCAACAAAGTTGGGCATAAGAGCAGAACATACTTCAGCTATACGTAAGACCACGGTAGCCCCGCGTTTATCTTTAGCGTACAAAGCAGGGGAGAAAGGGCAATTTTCTTTAGCGTATGGAAATTTTTATCAAAACCCGCTTACAGAATTTCAGAAGTTCACTACTGCCCTAGATACAGAAAAGACAACGCATTATATTGCAAATTACCAGTACCTTGGTGATGGCAAAACGTTTCGAGCAGAAGCCTATTATAAAGCTTATGATAATTTAGTAAAGTTTGATACCGAGTTGCCCTTATTTACATCACAGTACGACAACACAGGACGTGGCTATGCCACAGGGCTAGACCTTTTTTGGAGGGATAATAAGAGTATCAGTAATTTAGATTATTGGATCTCCTATTCCTATTTAAATACGGAACGTGATTACCGCAATTTTAGAACACAGGCTACCCCTAATTTTGCGCCAACACATAACTTTTCTTTAGTGACCAAATACTTTGTTACCAAATGGAGGTCCCAGCTTGGCCTTTCGTATAACTACGCTTCTGGAAGACCGTTTGATAATCCAAATACACAAGGGTTTTTAGACGAAAAAACGAGGTCGTTCAATAACTTGAGTCTTAATTGGGCCTATTTAATTTCTCCGCAAAAAATTCTGTACTTTTCGGTGAATAACGTTCTAGGATTTAACAATATAAGTAACTATGCTTACGCAGATACCCCAAATAATTCAGGAGTATTTGACAGGCAAGCTATTAGACCTCCTACAGATAGTTTCTTTTTTGTAGGCTTCTTTTGGACTTTAAGTCAGGATAAGAAAAGCAATCAGCTCAATAATTTATAGGATTGTTTGTGTAAGGAAACATATCTATTTCACAAGGACTAAATCATTACTAAAAATATCTTTAAGCCCGGCAATATTAGAATAGCCTAAATTTTCGGCAATGAGATAGAATTTATCCCGTTCAACAGTATTATCTACGTAGTGATAGGCTACAGATAAATTGGCGGCAATAACAGGATCTTGTGGATCTAGCTTAAACGCTTTTAAGCCTACACCTGCTGCTGCGTCAAATTCTTCATTTAAGATATGAATGGTTACAAGGCTAGAATAGGCTTGCGCATAGTTGGGATCTATGGCAAGTGCTTTGTAGTAGTATTTTGCTGCTTGGTCATAAGCTTCTTTTTTTCTAGAAAGAATACCCAAGCCGGTAATTGCTTCTACCATTTCTGGATTAACACCTAGTGCATTTTCATAGGCTATTGCGGCTAAGGAGTCTTTATCGGTATCCTCATAAATATTACCAAGAATGGTCCAAGCTAATTCGTTGTTCTTCTCCTTTGCAACATAAAGTTCAAGATCTTTTTGCGCTTCTATAACCTGCCCAGATTGATATTTTCTGGCAATTTCCGAAAGGTCATACTGTTTTTTAACCTCGCTACCACAACTAAAAAAGAGCAGACTAAAAATTAACGTAAGGTAAGATAGGGTTTTCATGTTTTTTGATTTAAAGATTTGGGTTCTCGCTTATTGATAATTTCAACAAACCAGTAAATTATTTTTCCAATGCCACCAACAAAGACAAAAAGCAATATCCATACTAATAAAAGATTATTCTCTTTGAGGTTGGGGTTTTGCACTGCATGCATAATATAGAAAACAAGACTTGCAATAGCTACTACGGACGCAAGAAGAATGAAAATAAAAAAAACGAACATACCGCCAAACATTTCCATTGGCGGTTTTTCCGGATGTTGTTCTAGGGTTTCAAAATTAGAAAACATAAGAAGAATAAAGGAAAAATATCCAATGAACCCGATAATCATTAAAATTATGGGCGCTAGCGCAAAGAAACCTTGCCAAAATCGATTATGTAGCATGATGTTTAAATTAGATGATACGTAAAATCCTACAAATTCATGACTTATGAACGACTATTTTTTAACATTTCGTATATCAAGAACCATTTAGTTCGCTCTTAATGGGTTAAGATTGTTTTTTATTTGGCCTTAATTTCTCTCGGGGTATTTTGTTTTTGCATTGCTTTTGCAATCTGAATTGCCCCCGTATTATGGGTTTCTTCTAATTCTGATATAATTTTTGGATGATCTTGTTCTCTTCCTTGAGATAGTTTATAGGCCGCTTTTATTTCCGTAATCTGTATTGTAAAACCAACTACACCTTTAATTTGCCGCATGGTTTTCGGAGATAACTGATCTAGGTCAATAGGATTTTTGGACGCTTTTTCATATTTATTTACCAATTTATACATGGAGGCTAGTACTTCTTCTTCAGTACTAATTTTCAGGGTTCCATAAACATGTACTGCAATATAATTCCATGTAGGAACCTCTTCTTCAGCATACCAAGATGAAGACACATAGCTATGCGGTCCGTTAAAAATACATAGGACTTCTGGTTTAGTTTTAAAAGATTTCCACTGCGGATTAGCTTTTGCAATGTGTCCAACAAGAATATCATTTCCTTTTTCATCAACATCCAGTTCTAAAGGAATATGCGTTGCCCAGGGTTTATCATGGGTTTCGTTTACAAGAATAGCAAAACTATGATGTACAAGGAAGTCCTTTATTTCATCTATATTTTCATTTTTATAATGATGCGGAACGTACATATGATGTG
>CAZWVO010000306.1:0-3522 GCA_964637535.1 uncultured Flavobacteriaceae bacterium | reverse complement strand
GCATATATACCTATTAATACATATAACCTCTAAATGGGGGTAACAGGCAAGCGTTGAGAACCTACTTGCCTAATTTTTTTACTTTTTTTCGAAAAAAAGTGACTTTCCATAAAAAGTGGTGTCATAATATATGTAGTACAATAAGTATTACCTAATCAACACTGTATTATGTCCGAGAGCTATATCATAGAAATATTCTTTATCGTAAGCGTCCTAGTTTTTTTAATCTCACTTTTTTTGATTATTCCGGTGCTTCCTTCGTATCATGAATCATCCAAGAAGGAAAAGAATCTTCTAGAGAATTGGAAAAAATTATCAGAAGAAATTGATATGAATAAAAAAAAAATAAAAATTTAAAAAAAGGATAACGCCCTAACCTAAAACCAATTTGGAAGTTTGAAAATATATAAAATGAAAAAGGAAACAACACGGATGAAGCTATACTAACACTAACCATGTATTATCCGTGCCAACTTAAGCATAAAAACAGCGAATCAATGTTTCGAGTTATTGTTGTCCTAATATAGAAATGTAGATATTGTTTTTTAAGTAAGAGTAAGAGAGTAATCTCTTTTTTCGATTGTTTAGTTGGTTTCAAGACCCTGTTTTTCAGGGTCTTTTTTTTTGCCCAAAAAAGAAAGATGGAAATAATTATTAAAAAAAAGTGACCTATGCCAAATCTTGGTGTCTTATGTAATGAATAGTTAATCAACTTTAATTTTTAAAAACCATAATGACAATGAAAAAAGTTTTATTCTTAATGGCAGTTTTTACTGCTTCCATTACAATGGCGCAAGATTTACCGACCAACCCAGAGCCAGGTAAATGTTATGTACGTTGTACTACACCAGATGTATACGTTAATGAGACCAGGACCATTACGGTAAAGCCTGCTTACAAGGTTTTAAGAACGGTTCCTGCAACCTTTAGAACGGTTACAGAGCGTGTATTAATTAAAGAAGAGGGTAAGAAGTTAACGGTAGTTCCTGCAAAATGGGGTACTGAAACAGTTACCTATGTTTCAAAAGAAGGCGGAAATACACTAAAAGTAATTCCAGCATCTTTTGCACCAAGTTCAGAAACGATTGAAGTAAAGCCAGCTTACGCCCAGTGGGAGTTAGGCGCAGCCGCCCCTGATTGTGCTTCTGGTAATCCAGATGATTGTAGGTACTGGTGTTACAAAGGGTATCCAGCAGAATTTACAACCGTATCTACTCAGGTACTTTCTAATGATGCTTCAACTAGCTCTTCACCAATAGGATCAAAGAATGCTTCTTACACAAAGACGGTATTGTTAGAGCCTGCTAAGGTAGTAGAAGAAATCATTCCTGCGCAGTATAAGGAGATTACAAAGACGGTATTGGATAAAGATGCTTCTACCTCAGAAGAGACTGTTCCTGCAGAGACTAAGACAGTGAGCAGAGAAGTATTAAAAGAAAAAGGCGGATTAACTACTTGGAATGAAGTAGAATGTTCTTTGGTAGAATACCAAGCGCTTCCTATTAACTGGAATACAGGTAGTTCTACATTAACAGCAGAAGCTAAGCGAATTATCGATAGTAGATTAATGCCTGTTTTACAACAAAATCCAGGAGTTAAATTAGAGATTGCATCTCATACCGATGTAAGAGGAGGTTCAACAGCTAACCAATCTTTATCAGAGCGAAGAGCAAAATCTGTTGCAGATTATTTAATTAGCAAAGGGGTAAACTCTAGCTTATTAGTAGCAAACGGATATGGAGAAACTAAAGTGAAAAACAGATGTAGAGAAGGTGTTTCTTGTACAGAAAGAGAGCATGCTGTAAACAGAAGAACAGAGTTTAGATTGATCAATAACTAAACCAAAGTTTATATCACTAGCCAATATAAAAGGGCTTCCAATGTATTTTGGAAGCCCTTTTTCTATATGGTATTAAAGCGATTGCTATTTGTTTTTCTTCATAAACTTTAAGTGATACTGCACTTCCCCATTCATGCTGTAACCAGAAAGTTCGTCCACTTCTTTTCCTTTAGTATCAATGATCTTGAATAATGGAAAAACGCCCTTTTTATTTAATTTGCTGAGAACTTTTTTATTGTGTTCCATCTGTTCGGCACTAAGAAGATCAGTATTGCGAGGAATATCAATGTAGAGCAAGACATAGTCTTTTGCAGCGTTTTCAAAATCTGTTGTTTCAAACAAATCCTTTTTTAACATTTGACAGGGTGCACACCAATCACTACCTGTGAAATACACCATTAATTTTTTGTTTTCCTCTTTCGCCAAACTTACAGCAGCATCATAGTCGGTAAACCAATCAACGGAACCATATGACAATAAATCACCCTGAGCACTTAGCATTAAGGGTAAAAAAAATAAAAACAATACTTTCTTCATGTGTTCAATTTTTAAAGTTATTGCAATAAACTTGCCAATCTTTTACTTGAATAACGAATCCATACCTGGAATATTGGGCATTCCTTCTTTCGCAACTGCCCCTAACTCTGCTTCATTAACCCTTGTAGCCTGCGTAATAGCCTTATTTAGAGTAAGTACTAAATAATCTTCTAACTGTTCTTTATCTTCCAAAAGACGATCTGCAATCACTACACTTTTAAGGGTTCTATTGGCTGTTACGGTCACCTTAAGTAGCCCATCAGATGAACTTTCTTCTATAATAACATTATTCAGCCGCTCCTTGGTAGCTTCTACTTTTTGTTGGGTCTCTTTAAGCTTTCCCATCATACCCATTAAATCTCCAAACATATCATCTTTTTTTAGTGCTAGTCTTACAAAATTACTAAATTGGTAGCATATTCAAATTTTATGACAACAATAGTTAAAAAAATAGGGGTTGCTATATTTAGTATTATTTTTGCCCTTTCCTGTAAAAACCAGAACCCAGAAATGACCAAAATCCCAGCTCCCCAAGCTAACAAAATAGCAAAAACCCTAAGCTTGCATGATGATGAAAGAATTGATAACTATTATTGGCTTAACCAAAGGGAAGATGAAGAAGTATTGTCGTATCTAAGAAAAGAAGATGCCTACGCAGATACGCTGATGGCACATACTAAGGATTTTCAAGAAAGCCTGTTTGGTGAAATGAAAGGACGAATTAAAGAAGACGATAGTTCAGTTCCGTATAAAAACAATGGATATTGGTATTTTTCGCGTTACGAAGAGGGAAAGGAATATCCCATTTTTTCACGAAGAAAAGGAGCCGAAGACGCAGCGGAAGAGATTATGTTTAATTGTAATGACCTTGCTAAAGGACATGATTTTTTTAATCTAGGAGGATTGTCTGTGAGTCCAGATAACACCATGGCTGTTTTTGGGGTAGATACTGTTTCTAGACGGCAGTATCATTTGCAAGTCAAAAACCTTGAAACGGGTGAAATATACCCCGACTTAATTGAAAATACAACAGGAGGTGCGGTTTGGGCTAATGATAATACAACCTTGTTTTACACCAAAAAAGATCCGGTAACGCTAAGATCCGATAAAATATATAAGCACAAGTTGGGTACACCCTCTAGTGA
>CAZWVO010000305.1:0-3525 GCA_964637535.1 uncultured Flavobacteriaceae bacterium | reverse complement strand
ACATCAATATTACAAACGCACTATTTAAATTAAAGAGAAATCGAAATAGTATATAACGGTCTAATATTCGCAATGGCTAATCTCTTATAATATAGTACCCTTCGTTTTTGTACTTGCTTTCGTCAAAAGTAAATAAGCTTTTTGACAACGGCTGATTTGTTTTAAAAGAATTAACAGTAATTGTGGTCTTTGTACCGTTTTTCCCTGTTTCTATAAGCTTATAAATATGCTTTGTTTCCACATCTATACCTAATAGAATAGAACTAATCTGAGAATTGGTGTCAATAGGAACTAGTTTTACGAACTGTACTTTTCTGCCCTGTACATTCTGAAGAATATCCCATTGGTAATTGTGACCGTTCTTGTAAAAAGTAAGCATTTTAGAAGGTGTTATCGTATTACCGTCTTCTGATTTGTCTTCAATAGTCACCTCTTCATTCTCTGGAACAATGGTATATACTTTTGCGCCATCGTACAATTGCTGAGATCCTAAATAGTTAAATAAGTACTTATCGCCTTGCATGGTAACTTCTCCGCGCGTCTCTTGGTTAATGTTCGCTTCTTCATTGTTTAAAACGTACTTAAAGTCGACATAAATATTATCATAGCTTTTTACTTTATTATACACTTGGTCTAACAAAGCCTTGGCTTTGGTCGAATTTTGACCAAAACTTAAGGTGGTGGTAAAAAGTAATGCGAGTACAACTAATTTTTTCATGGTGTGTGTTTTATTTTTTCTCATTGCTTAAATGCTGTTCTAAGGCATACAGATCTGAAATTAATACCTGTCTTGCCTTACTACCTTCAAAAGGGCCTACAATACCAGAAGCTTCTAATTGATCTATAATGCGCCCGGCACGGTTATACCCTAACTTTAATTTACGTTGAAGTAAAGAAGCAGATCCTTGTTGTGCCGTTACAATAACCTCGGCAGCATCTCGGAACATCGCATCTCTATCCTCTATAGCATAATCAATACTTGTGCCAGAATCTTCACCAAGATATTCTGGAAGCTCATGCGCATTGGCATATGCCCGCTGAGCACCTATATATCCAGTAATTTTATCTACTTCTGGCGTATCTACAAAAGCGCATTGAATACGGGTAACATCGTTTCCTTGGGTGTAAAGCATATCTCCTCTACCAATGAGTTGATCGGCTCCTTGCGCATCAAGGATGGTTCTAGAATCTATTTTAGAGGTTACTCTAAATGCAATACGGGCTGGAAAATTGGCTTTGATTATCCCAGTGATTACATTGACCGAAGGTCTTTGCGTGGCAATGATTAAATGAATTCCAATGGCCCTAGCTAGTTGCGCTAATCTAGCAATAGGTGTTTCTACCTCCTTCCCTGCAGTCATAATTAAATCTGCAAACTCATCTATTACCAAAACAATATAGGGTAAAAACTTATGTCCATCATGCGGATTAAGCTTTCGCGATTTAAATTTGGTATTGTATTCTTTAATGTTGCGTACCATGGCTAATTTTAATAGCTCATACCGATTATCCATCTCTATACAAAGCGAATTTAAGGTGTTAATTACCTTGGTGTTATCTGTGATGATGGCATCTTCAGAATCGGGTAACTTGGCTAAGAAATGACGCTCTATTTTATTGTATAGTGTTAATTCTACTTTTTTAGGATCTACAAGTACAAATTTTACTTCAGCAGGATGTTTTTTGTACAGTAGCGATGTAAGCACAGCATTGAGTCCTACAGATTTCCCTTGTCCGGTAGCTCCTGCCATCAGTAAGTGCGGCATTTTAGCCAAATCTACTACAAAGGTTTCATTGCTTATGGTTTTGCCAAAAGCAATGGGCAACTGCATTTCCGCCTTTTGAAACTTGCTAGAGGCAATTACAGAGCGCATAGAAACAATAGAAGCGTTTTTATTAGGAACTTCTATACCAATGGTCCCTTTTCCGGGGATAGGGGCTATAATACGAATCCCAAGTGCAGCAAGCGAGAGGGCAATATCGTCTTCTAGATTTTTAATTTTAGAAATCCGGACTCCAGCCTCAGGAACAATTTCATAAAGTGTTACTGTAGGTCCTATTGTAGCCTTAATTTGAGCAATACCAATTTTATAATTTTTTAAGGTTTCAACAATCTTATTTTTGTTGTTTTCTAATTCTTCTTGATTAATAGTGATACCGCCACCAGCACCATGCTGATCTAATAAATCAATAGTAGGAAATTTATAATTGGCTAACTCTAAAGTGGGGTCAAACTCCCCAAAGTCTTCTACCAATTTATCTGCAATATTATCTTTTTCTTCCTTTTCTTCGGTAACCTGCTTTACTTCCATGGAGATTTCCTCCGCTACAGGATTTTCTTTCTTTTCTGCAGGCTGTACTACCTCAAGAATCTCAGGTTCTTTTTCCAGTGCGGGAATGTCTTTTTTATGTGTGTACGTATCTATTACTACCGGAGTATCCTTTTCCAGATCTAAGGTAATATCTGTATTTTCCGTGGTTTGGGCTGTGGTTGTTGTTGCTTTCTTTTTTCTAAAAGAATCGTAAAATTGTTCTGGTGTAAATTTAAACAATCGGACCAAAATAAAGATCAACCCAAAAAGGAGTAAAAGCAAAACGCCAATTTTGCCCATATAATCTTGAAGAAAATCGTTTATCTCATAACCAACTAAGCCACCAAGCAAGGGCTTTTCATAGGCAAAGAAGCCTAGGGAGATCGAAATCCAAATCAGAAAAACCATGCCCCAGATCCATTTTTTCAGCATCCCTTTCATAGGAATGCTGAGGAAAAGATGAATTCCATTAAGGCAGAGTAGCCCTACAAAAATAAAAGAGGCTAAGCCAAAGCCTTTATACATAAAAAAATGGCTTACCGAAGCTCCAAATTTGTTTAATAAGTTTTTCGCACTTTCATTACGGTCTGTAAATTCTGAGAGTAAACTTTGATCCTCCCGCCAGCTAAAATAGAAGGATATAAAAGCAAAAAACAGGGCAATACTCAGCAATATAAGCAAGCTTCCTAAAATCACTTTATTTTGCTTAGACAAAACAAATGATTGCTTCTTTTTAGCCGTTTTAGGACTTGCTTTTTTACGTTTTTTTGCCATTGATGAATTACTTCTATGCGGCTAAAATACAAATTTACGCCCTAAGGCGATAGCGCATTATCTTTAAAAAAATTTAGGGAGATAGATGATAAAGCCAATGATTGCAGCTCCAATGGACACTAACATAACTGCCCCTGCGGAAATATCTTTAATGATTCCTATCTTTTTGTCGTACGCGGGTTGCACATAATCGGCCATTTTTTCAATAGCGGTATTTATGCCTTCAATACCTAAGACCATTGCAATTGCAAAAATCTGAAAAATCCATTCTGTCGTAGTTATTTCAAAGTAAAATCCGGCTATAGTAACTACAATCGTAATACACAGCTGAATTTGAATGCTTGCTTCTGTTCTAATGAGCAGAAGTGCACCCTTTAAGGCATAACCAACACTCTTAATTCTATTGAAAAAGAAATTTTCCCTAGGCATTTTTCAATGC
>CAZWVO010000304.1:0-3525 GCA_964637535.1 uncultured Flavobacteriaceae bacterium | reverse complement strand
ATTTAACGGTAAGCGAACAACTCTAGATTGCTCTGCTAATGCTTGAAGGATAGACTGTCTTATCCACCATACAGCGTAGGAGATAAATTTAAATCCTCTGGTTTCATCAAAACGTTTGGCAGCTTTTACCAAACCAACATTACCTTCATTAATTAAGTCGGGAAGTTTTAAGCCTTGATTCTGATATTGTTTTGCTACCGATACAACAAATCTTAGGTTGGCATTGGTTAGTTTTTCCAAAGCCGCTTGGTCACCGGTACGTATTTTTTGTGCTAATTCTACTTCTTCATTTGCGGTTATAAGTTCTATTTTACTAATATCCTGCAGGTACTTATCCAATGATTTTGATTCTCTATTGGTAACCTGCTTGATAATTTTTAGTTGCCTCATATATAGTGTGTGGTTTAATGGTTCTAAAAGCTATCAGTATACGCCTTTAAGATGGATTTTCCAAGCAACTTTAGATATTAATATACCAAGTTTATTAAGATTATTTACAATGTCATTTTTACAGTTCTTTATACACTATTATCTTTTGAGTTGTCTTATTTTTGGGTATTGTAACGGCTATGTATCTTCAATCAAGTACCCTATAAAATGAGTAAGAGAGCTTTAAAAAAATACTTATCTTCTTTAAAGAAAAAGGATTTGGAAGCGCAAATATTAGACCTCTATCATAGATTTCCGGTGGTAAAAGAGTATTATGATTTTGCTTTTAATCCCAAGGAAGAGAAATTGGTACAAGAAGCTAAAATCAAAATAGCTAATGAATATTTTCCTGTAAAACGAAAACGGGCTAGGGCAAGGAGATCCGTTGCGCAGAAATACATTAAAAGATTTCTGGTTTTGGGAGTTGACGCTGTTCTAATTGCAGATGTTATGCTGTACAATATTGAAATAGCGCAATCGTTCTCTTCGGAAAAAAATGTGCCCGATGCATTTTATAAGAGTATGCTAAACTCCTTTACAGAAGCTACCCATCACATTGCCTTACATGGCATATTGCCAGAATTCAAAACGCGTATTTTAAAAGTGTATCATAGCGCACAAGAACAAGACTGGCCTTTGATTGAGGGATTTTCCAGAGCCTTAGATCATTTAGAATAAAATAGGATATACGTATGGCAATTGTAATCATTAGACAGGATAGCAAAATAGAAGAATGGAAAAAAGCACTTAGCTCATTTGCGCCCGAGGTACCTGTTTATAGTTATTTGGAGTCTCACCCCAAAGCCCAAATTACTATGGCATTAGTTTGGAAACATCCAAAAGGAAGTCTACTTCAATATCCAAACTTAGCATGTATAGCTTCCTCAGGAGCAGGTGTAGATTTTATTTGGGAAGATGAAATACCTAAAAACATACCTGTAACTAGGGTCATAGATCCCATGTTATCCCAGGATATGTCTAGCTTTATATTGGCGCTGATATATAACCACTTAAAAGGCTTAAATACATATAAATTTAATGAACTGCAACAACAGTGGAAACCCATACAACAACTTCGTAAAACAGCAGTAAAAGTTGGTATCATGGGAATGGGACAGTTAGGTACACATACCGCTCTTAGGCTATATCAAGCTGGTTTTAGTGTTCAAGGATGGGCTACATCAGAGAAAAATATAGCAGAAATCAAAACCTTCAAAGGAAAAGCAGAACTATCCTCTTTTTTAGCAACATCTACTATTTTGGTTTGTCTTTTACCCCTAACATCTGCTACTAAAGGAATACTCAATGAAGCGTTATTTTCTATGCTTCCTAAAGGTGCGTTTATTATAAATGTAGCTCGTGGAGGGCATTTGGTGGATCAGGATTTACTATCGGCTATAAATTCCGGACATTTATCTGGAGCTGCATTAGATGTGTTTAATCAAGAGCCTTTAGAAGAAGGTCATCCTTTTTGGAATCACCCTAAAATCCATATAACCCCGCATATAGCAAGTGTTTCGGACACCGCATCTGTAGTTCCTCAAATTATAAAAAACTATAATAAGCTTCGTGTTAAAAAGCCGTTAGAAAACGTAGTTTCTGTTAAAAAAGAGTACTAGGCATTCTTTTCTTCCCGAATATTTCGTTTTAGGATAAAAAAACTTCTAATTTCGTAAGGTTGTCTTTATGGCAGCCTAAACCCATTTTTGAAAACTATTAAATCGATCCTACCGATTTGGAAATACAGAAAGAGCGCATACAAAAAACATTATACGATTATCAATTAGAAGATCTAAATACTATTTTTAAGTATTTAGAGGAATCGCAAGATGATACCAACCTACTGTATCAACTTCCCACAGGAGGAGGTAAAACTGTGGTTTTCTCTGAAATTGCCCGCAGATACATTAATGAGACGGGTAAAAAGGTTGTAGTACTTACCCATAGAATAGAATTAAGTATCCAAACGTCTAGGATGCTGAACGATTTTGGTGTTACCAATAAAATTATCAATAGTGAAGTAAAGGAGCTAAAAGACCAGGACGAATATAGCTGTTTTGTAGCGATGGTAGAAACTTTAAACAATCGCTTACAAGAAGATAAGGTAGAGATTAATAATATCGGTTTAGTAATAATTGATGAAGCCCATTATAACTCTTTCAGAAAACTTTTTAAGTATTTTGATAAATCTATTATTCTTGGCGTTACGGCTACTCCTTTAAGCTCTAATATTAAACTTCCTATGAAGGATAACTATTCCAAGTTAATCGTAGGAGAATCTATTGAGTCACTTATTGAGAAGAACTATTTGGCAAAGGCCAATATGTATAATTACGATATTAGCCTAAAGAGCCTTAAACTAGGTATTAGTGGGGATTATACCGTAAAATCGTCAGATGAGCTCTATAGTAATCAGAGCATGCTTGGAAAGCTCTTAAATGCCTATGAAGAAATCTCCAAAGGAAAAAAGACCTTAATCTTTAATAATGGTATAAATACCTCTAGATATGTTTGCGAAACCTTTGAAAAAGCCGGGTATCCCATTAGGCATTTAGATAATAAAAATAATGCTGCGGAAAGAAAGGAAATTTTACAGTGGTTTTCAGAAACTCCAGATGCTATCTTAACTTCGGTAAGTATTTTAACTACTGGCTTTGATGAACCTACAGTAGAAACTATTATTCTAAACAGGGCTACTAGATCATTAACCCTGTATTTTCAAATGATAGGTAGGGGATCGCGTATTTTGCCAAATAAGAAAGAATTTACGGTTGTTGACTTAGGAAATAATGTAGCGCGCTTTGGAATGTGGAATGCTCCTATAGATTGGCAAGAAATTTTTCATTTCCCAGATTTCTTCTTGGAGAATATTAAGAATGATGAGGATATTGAGCGCGACTTTGTTTATGAAATGCCCGCAGAACTTAGAAAACTGTTTAGCAATTCGGCCTCTATTGAATTTGACATTAAAGAAGAATATAAAAAGGTATTTGCTAAAGGATTAAAGTCTAAAACCGTACTAGAACGAAGTATAGAGCAACATGCTCGTATTTGTGTGGAAAATAGTGAAGATGTATTTGATGCACGCATACTGGC
>CAZWVO010000303.1:0-3536 GCA_964637535.1 uncultured Flavobacteriaceae bacterium | reverse complement strand
CCTCACTAACTGTATTAATACCTATTTTGATAAGAATAATACAAGGGCATAAACAAAGGAGTACCAAAAAGCCGCCTTCCCTACTACGGTTACTGTATGGCTACATAACCTTAAAGGAAGGCGGCTTTATTTTTTTCCTGTTTTCTTAGGCTACTTCTTCTTTACTTTCTACGGCAGCTAAATAACGTTCTGCATCTAAGGCAGCCATACAACCCGTTCCTGCAGCAGTAACTGCTTGACGGTATTCTTTATCTTGAACATCTCCACTAGCAAAAACACCTGGCTTACTTGTCTTGGTAGATTTTCCTTCTGTAATTAGGTAACCGGTATCATCCATTTCCAATTGTCCTTTAAAAATATCGGTGTTTGGTTTATGACCAATTGCAATAAACAAACCAGTAACCGGAACGTCTTCTTTAGCTCCTGTTTGGTTATTCACCACTCTAACCCCTTCTACAACCTGCTCTCCTAGCACCTCATCTACTTCCGAGTTGTATCTTACATCAATATTAGGAAGGCTATTTACTCTATGCTGCATGGCTTTAGAAGCTCGCATATGATCTTTGCGGACTAACATAGTAACCTTAGTACAAATATTAGCCAAATAGGAAGCTTCTTCCGCAGCTGTATCTCCTGCGCCTACAATAGCAACGTCTTGTCCTTTATAAAAGAAACCATCGCACACCGCGCAAGCAGACACTCCACCCCCACGTAAACGTTGTTCACTAGGAATATTTAAATATTTAGCGGTTGCCCCAGTAGAAATAATTACAGTTTCCGCCTCTATCTGTTTACTGTCATCTACGGTTATCTTATGAATTCCTCCTAGTTCATTGCTAAAATCAACGGCGGTAACCATTCCAATACGTACCTCGGTACCAAAACGTTCTGCTTGTTGTTGCAATTGTACCATCATACTAGGCCCATCTACTCCTTCCGGATATCCTGGGAAATTATCTACTTCTGTAGTTGTAGTTAATTGCCCTCCAGGTTCCATTCCTGTGTAAAGAACGGGTTTTAAATCTGCCCTAGCGGCATAAATTGCAGCAGTATATCCTGCAGGTCCAGATCCTATTATTAGTGTTTTTAGGCGTTCTATTTGTTCTGACATAATTTGATGCTAAGTTTAGAGTATAAAAGTAGCTTTTTTGACCTAATCCTTACAGTTAAAGTTATCAACAGTTATCCGTTTTGGGCTATAGAAAATAAGTCTTTCATTGCTAATTATTACAAGATTGTAATTGTTGTTCCCCCACAGGGAATAGCCTCAAGACTGTCTAGCTCTTTTTGAAACCTATTCTGGTAAGCCATCTTGACCGCTTTAATAAAGTCATCAACAACATCTTCATGCACTACATTTAACGTACAACCTCCAAAACCTCCCCCCATTAATCTAGCTCCTAAAACTTGCGGGTATGTTTTAGCAAAAGCCACTAGATAATCAATCTCTGGGCAGCTTACTTCATAATCGTTACGTAGCCCTGAATGGGTTTGGTATAACAATAAACCCAACTGCTGCATGTTTCCATTTTTTAAGGCTTTTACGGCTGCTAATACCCTCCTGTTTTCTGCAATCACAAAACTACACCTTCTGTATACCAATTCAGGTATTTCATCCTTTACACCTGCTAACATTTCCTCAGATACTTGCCCTAGCGAAGTAATGGCTGGATAGTATTTTTGCAGGAGTTGAACCCCAGCCTCACAGCTTGCTCTTCTCTTATTATAGGCACTTGAAGCTAAATGATGGGTGATATTAGAATTGAGTAGTAGTAAACGATAAGGTGTTACTGGTATTGGAATATAAGTAACCGCTAGCGTTTCGCAATCTAGTAACATCACCGCTCCTTCTTTGCTCATTACCGAGGCATATTGATCCATAATACCGCACTGCGTACCCGCATACCTATGCTCTGCGTCTCTACATAGCAGTATAATTTCTTCCTTTGATAATTGAAGTTTAAACAGTTCATTAAGTCCCGTGGCTAAACCACAGCTTAAGGCAGCAGAAGCACTTATTCCAGCCCCAATAGGTATTGTACTGTCTATGGTACAATCAAAACCAGCCAAGGCAGTTGTTCTCTTCCTAATCTCATACAACACCCCAAGAATATAGTTTTCCCAAGCAACATTACTTTTTTTCAGCTGTTGAAGATCTGCTGTGAATCCTTTACGAAGTGTATGGCTGTACACATTGCACTGTGTATTGCTGCTATTCTTTTGAAAGAAGAGGGTCGTTTTTTTATCAATGGCAGTGGGTAAAACATAGCCTCCATTATAATCTGTATGCGCCCCAATAAGATTAATTCTTCCTGGAGACGCAACCTGTAAGTTAGGTGAAAATGCTTTTAAAAATTCCATTACATCAGCGTATCATCTTATTACAATATCGCAACAAGTCTTAAAAATTACTTTCGCTTTCTAGCGTCATTATTCCACCGTACCACCCCTATTTTTGGGTGTTAGAACAGTTCTAAACCCCAGATGTTCTAGGGAAGAATCTATACTAGATCCCATTCGCGCAGCTAGGCGGTAGCTTGCACAATACGAATCACTACACAGAAAAGAGCCGCCTTTAATCACTTTTTCAGATGCGCGAGGGTTATCTGGATTAAAGCCCTTATCCGCTCCTCTAGGATTAAAAGTACTTCCTTTTTCCTTAAGCGTTTTGTAATACCCAATATGATACCAATCTGAAGTCCATTCCCATACATTGCCTGCCATATCATATAAACCCATACTATTGGAGGGATATGATTTTACTGGAGCAGTTCGTTTATATCCATCTTCTGTAGTATTGTTAACTGGAAACTCTCCCTCCCAAGTATTGGCTCTTTCAGAAAGCTGGGTGCTGGCATTACCCCAAGAAAAGATACTTTCTTTTTGTGTACCACGGGCAGCAAATTCCCATTGCGCCTCCGTAGGCAACTGTTTGCCTGCCCATTGGCAGTAGGCCAATGCATCTTCATATGCAATATGAACTACGGGGTGGTCTTCTTTTCCAACTATAGTACTATCTGGTCCATGGGGATGTTTCCAATTGGCTCCTATTGTCCACCGCCACCATTGCGAAAAATCATATAAATTAGGAAGGCTCTTTTTAGCTTTGCTAAAAGTAAGCGATCCCGCTTGCATTATACTATCATGTGGTCTGGGAGTGCCCGCTGGAAGTTGTTGTTTTAGCAGCTCCCAATCCACAGGGCGTTCAGCTAGAGTAACATATTTTGTGGCCTTTACAAAGGCTGAAAACTCGGCATTAGTAACCTCGGTAATATCCATAAAAAAGCCGTCGAGCCATACGGTATGCGCCGGTTTTTCATGATGCATCGCTAAAGTATCTTGTTCATCAGCCCCCTGAACAAAGCTTCCGCCGGGTATCCAAACCATTCCTTCTGGAGTTGCCATACCCTTAGGTTGTTCCTTAATAACCTGTCGCTGAACAGGGTTTCCTTTAGGAAGTAAGGGCTGCGTTTCATTCTTTTCTTTGCATTGAAATGCAAAACCTAGAAAAAGACATAAGCTTCCCCATTTAATAT
>CAZWVO010000302.1:0-3545 GCA_964637535.1 uncultured Flavobacteriaceae bacterium | reverse complement strand
GTAGTACTATTATCTTATTCATCTAATTCATCTAATATTAGTGTAGGGTCTAGCGCACTATTCACAGTAACATTAAATTGGTTTCTAAAAGCATTATATGCTTCTAACATTTCTACTGTGGGAGTTGCTATATCTGTCCTATCTTCCAAACTTGCTTTTATCTTTAACAGATAGGTCTTTATTATTTTTTGCCTGCTTTTTATTTGCGGAATATCAAACTCCGTAGGGTAAGATGCCTCTTCTAATGCCTTTTGCTGTTCAATTACATCATCTAAGGTAAGCAACAGATCTTCCCTATTTTCTGCCTTATATATTGCATCAATACCGTTTTCGAATGTATTATACGCTTCCCAGTCTTTTAATATATTTTTTGCTTTTGCATTGATACTAGATTTCTTGGGCAGTTTAGACAGATCTAAGAACCTAACAGTCTCTTGGACGGTATGAACAGGTTGTTCCTTGGTATTGCAAGCGCAAAAACCAAAAAGAAACACCAAAAGAAATAGCTTTTTTTGCATAGAGCGAAGGTACAAATTTTAATAAAAGCTATCTTTACAAAGCAATTGTTTTAACTTCAACTTAATGCAAAAATCGATCTTAATTATTGGCGCATGTGGGCAAATAGGTACAGAGCTCACCCTAGCGTTACGCGAAAAATATGGCAATGACTGCGTAGTTGCTAGCGATATTAGAGAAGGTGGTGAAAGCCTTATGGCATCTGGTCCGTTTGAGCTTTTAGATGCTACCAATTACAGCGCTATTGAAGATGTAGTGATGTATTATGAAATTGACGAAGTATATCTTATGGCTGCCATGCTAAGCGCAACTGCGGAGAAATTTCCAATGCGGGCATGGAATTTAAATATGAATTCGCTTTTTAACGTGCTCAACTTAGCTAAAGAAAAGAAGATAAGTTCTATTTTTTGGCCTTCCAGTATTGCTGTTTTTGGCCCCAATACGCCAAGAGAAAATACCCCGCAACTTACTGTAATGGAGCCTAGCACGGTATACGGAATAAGTAAGCAAGCCGGAGAACGCTGGTGTAATTATTATTTTAGTAAATATGGAGTAGATGTGCGCAGTGTACGCTACCCTGGACTTATTAGCTATAAAACCTTACCTGGGGGAGGCACTACAGATTACGCGGTAGAAATTTACCATAAAGCCTTAGCTGATAAAAACTATAGTTGTTTCTTAAAGGAAGATACTGCCCTTCCTATGATGTTTATGGATGATGCCATACGCGCAACCATTACCATCATGGACGCGCCTAGTAAAAATATTAAGGTCCGTTCTTCCTATAATCTGGCAGCTATGAGTTTTACACCGCAAGAGCAAGCCAAGAGCATTCAACAACACATTCCAGAATTTAACATACAATATGCGCCAGATTTTAGACAAGACATTGCAGATTCCTGGCCCAAAAGTGTTGATGATTCTAAGGCGCAAGAAGATTGGGGATGGCGCGCCGCTTATGGCCTTGAAAAAACCACGCAGATTATGTTAGAGAATCTAGCTAAAAATCAGTAGTCACTTGTTTTTTTTAACTTGAGGTAATACTTTTAATTTGACAAAAACCCTTTAAGATGAAATATCTCCTTAGTATGCTACTTGGTTTATGCTTTTTAGCAACTACAGCTACCGTAAGGGCGCAGTTATCACCCAATGTATACACGTACATAACGGAGGAAGACACTTTACAAGTAACACACCAGTTTGCAATTGATGATTCCTATTTTGTATACAGCGCATATACAAGCTCCCCTAACACTTTTATTACCACTATGGGAGGGTATTATACCGCTAAAAAGGATACGATAACAGTCAATTTAGAATTTAATGCCAACTATAAAGAAGATCAAATTAAAACGCTCCAAATTCCATATACCATAGCTAAAGAACAATTAATTGTAGATTTTAAGGGTATAAAGGCGCTAACAACACCTGCAACAAACAAACAAGCTTTAGACGGAAAATGGTTAATGGCAGGTAGGGTCGTGAATGGTGAAGAACGCAGTAGAGATACAACTAGACCTAGAAAAACGATGAAGTTCTTATTAAACGGACATTTTCAATGGATTGCTTTTAACACCGAAACGTTTCAGTTTTCTGGAACTGGGGGTGGTGTTTTTAGTGCCAAGGACGGTGTTTACGAAGAACATATTCTTTTCTTTTCTAGAGATCATTCTAGAGTAGGCGCTAAACTCAAATTTTCTTATGATATTAAGGAAAGTAACTGGCATCATACGGGCAAGAGTAGCAAGGGGGCTCCACTATACGAGATTTGGACAAAGCGAAACTAAACAAGAAAGCAATATTTCCTTATTGATTAACCTTCCATTGGTAACTGTCGTCTTCAAAAAGTTCTTTTCCAAAGATGGGTACCTGGACCTTAATTTCTTCTACTACATAATGTAAGGCTTCAAAAACTGCTTTGCGATGTGGAGATGAAACAAAAACAAATAAGCAAATTTCCCCTGTTTTTACCACTCCAGAACTGTGATAGATATGCATACAGGTTAATGTAAATTTAGAAAACGCGGCCTCTTTTATTTCATGAAATTTTGCATTCGCCATCTCCTCATAGGCTTCATAATTAATGGCCGTTACGGTTTTTCCATCAATTACATCGGCCCGTACCTGTCCTAAAAAAATGTTATGAGCACCTATGGTAGTCTTGGACTGGTGCTTTGCAATAGCGTTAGCAATAAATTCTGGAGCAATTGCTCCGGGAACAAATACATTTTTTATTTTCTTCTTTTCCATACTGCTAAAGTACAGGTTTATATCTTTTCCTATCCCTTTTATGGTATGAAACCATATTTGCACAAAAATCTGTTACACCACTCTGGTATATGTATTTCTGGTCTTTAAACCCCATTTAGACACCATAAGAAGCTAGAAATTAAACCAACTTTACTCACAACATAAGTTGATCGTTATATTTTACCGATCGTTTGGTAAATAATATTATTTTAATACCTTTGCATCATGAGACCGCAAAAAGTACCCGATACGGAGATCTTAACTGGTTTAACCCATATTTTTCGTTCTAAAGGATACGAAGGTGCCAGCTTAAAGGATTTATCAGAAGCTACAGGGTTAAAAAAAGCTAGTCTATACCATAGGTTTCCAAATGGGAAACAGGAGATGGCAGATGCCGTGTTGCGTTATATGAATACGTGGGTCCAAGAACATATATTTCAACTAGTATTAGATACTAGTTTAGCACCTCAAATTAGATTAAAAAATGGACTAGCTCAAATTAGAACCTTGTATAATGGCGGAAACGATTCCTGTATCTTAAGGGCCTTATCTATGGAAGCAGGTATAGAATTATTTGCCCAACAGTTGGAAAATGGCATGAAAGAATGGATAGGAACTTTCAAAAAAGTTGGGATAACAATGGGGTTAAACTCAAATGAAGCTGAAAAAAAAGCGTTACAGGTTTTAATCGAAATTCAAGGGAGTTTAGTGGTGGCAAAAGGCTTGAACGATGGTGCTATTTTTGAAAGTACCTTGCTACATATTGAACAGTACTATTT
>CAZWVO010000301.1:0-3553 GCA_964637535.1 uncultured Flavobacteriaceae bacterium | reverse complement strand
TCTTAAAGGAACCGATATTATTGTAATTAGTGATGAAGTATACGAGCATATTATTTTTGATGGTAAGCAGCATCAAAGTGCCGCTCTTTTTGATGATCTGGCTTCCCGCAGCTTTATTTGCGCTTCTTTTGGAAAGACCTTTCATATTACGGGTTGGAAAACAGGCTATTGTGTGGCTCCAGAGGTTCTTATGCGAGAGTTTAGAAAAACCCACCAATTCAATGTGTTCTGCACCAATCATCCTATGCAAAAAGCGCTGGCCACGTATTTAAAGGAGGAAAACCACTACTTGACGCTGAACACTTTTTATCAGCAAAAAAGAGATTTCTTTACAAACGCTTTGAAGGGTTCTCGCTTTACCATTACCCCTAGTCAAGGCACCTATTTTCAACTATTAGGTTATAGTACTATTACCCAAGAAAAAGACATTGATTACGCAAAGCGACTTGTTCTAGAACACGGTGTTGCCAGTATCCCTATTTCTGTATTTAATATAGGCAATACAGATAACCGACAACTGCGATTTTGTTTTGCTAAAACTGATGAGACCCTAGAGCAAGCTGCTGCCATCTTAAAAACGATCTAATTTTGTCTTATAGTGCTTTAAAGTGCGGCATTCAACAGCTTCATAAAATCTCCTATTTTGTTAGGTTCTAACCATCTTGTAACTACAACTAGGTTATTTTCCCTATCAATAACAATAAAATTACCACCAAATCCGGCAGCATAATACAGCTCCTCTGATAATCCTTCCCAATGTCTACTCCCCTTTTTATTCAACCACCACATATATCCATAATTGGGATTGGGCACAGATGGTGTTATGGCTTTAGAAATCCATTCTGGACTTATTATCTGTTCCGATTTCCATTTTCCATTATTCAAAAATAGCATCCCAAAGCGTGCCATATCTTCTGTGTTAATAAACATTCCTGCTCCAGAATGCCCTCCTCCAGTTACCGCTTTCATTTGCAAACCATCTATCTCTGTCCACGCATGATCATAACCGTACCATCGCCAAGTTGTAGATGCTCCAATCTTATCCATTAGATGCTCTTTTAGTACCATAGGAACTGGTTTACGCCATAAATGAGTAAGGGAATACGCCAAGACATTTACCCGTACATCGTTATACTCCATAACTGTTCCTGGTTCATTAAGCGTTCTAAACTTCCAGTCGTCTAACCCTCCTTTTCTTGGTGGTCTATCGGCCCAATCTTTACCTCCCCATAATTCTCCGCTCCAATCGGAGTTCTGTTGCAACAAGTGTTGCCATGTAATTTTACTGTTATGGGCTCCATCAAAAGTGCCATCCCATACATAACTTTTCACCTTATCTGAAACGGTATTGATAAGACCTTTATCCGAAGCAAGCCCTGCAACGGTAGATAAAAAACTTTTGGTAACACTAAAAGTCATATCTACCCTTTTAGTATCTCCCCATTTTGCAATCACGTAGCCGTTTTTCAAAATCATTCCGGCGGGCCCACCGCGTTTTTTGGTTGGTCCAAGAATCTCATGAAACGGTTCTCTTTCAAATCCTTTAAGAATTGCAATACGTAAATCCTTAGAACCACTGTATTCGTTCGCTTTTGCAAAATCTACCGCTTGCGTAAGTTTGTTCGCATTTATTTTTTCGCTTTGAGGCGTTTTTTCTTCCCATTCTGCATTGGCCTCGGGAAAATAGTACCGCTCTTGTGCCAACGCTATTGTTGACCATAAAAACAACATAAAAGTAAGCTGGAATAATGTTCTCATTTTTTGTATCTTATATCTGAGATTAAGATACTAAATCAAATCGCATTACCCAATCAGTTTGTTTATCCTTACCAATATAATACGGATGGCTTCCTATTTTTTTGAAGCCGTGTTTCTCATAAAAGCGAATAGCCTTAGTATTTTCTTCCCAGACCCCAAGCCATAAGTATGTTTTTTCGTAGTCCAAGGCTATCTGTTTTGACCTGTTCAGCATCCAAAGTCCTACACGCTGTCGCTGAAATGAGGAGCTCACATAAATACGTTCTAGTTCCATGCCTTGTTCTTCCTTAAACTCATTTTGTGTCTCCAAAATGTTAAGTTTAAGGTAACCAATTACTGTTGCGTCTTTATAGACAAAAAAGAAAAAGGAATGGGGGTCTTGCAATTCTGCTTTTAGCTTAGTTGTACTAAAAGCCATTTCAATATAGGTTTTAAAGTCAACTGGATTGTTAACTGCTTCAAAGGCATCAACAAAGGTCGTTTTGGAGATTTTGACCAATTCCTGTAGTTGGTCAATAGTACATGCCTTTAGTTTTAACGTCATTTAGCAAGTA
Source organism: uncultured Flavobacteriaceae bacterium (assembly GCA_964637535.1). Taxonomy (GTDB): domain Bacteria; phylum Bacteroidota; class Bacteroidia; order Flavobacteriales; family Flavobacteriaceae; genus CANMSI01. The sequence goes on along the minus strand of CAZWVO010000301.1, from coordinate 1,241 downwards.
GATTCACTTTAAAAATAGCAAAAAAAAATCCCGATGTATACATCGGGATTTTTAAATTTCTTCTGAAAAATTTATAACATAAATAATTTTCTGGCAAGTAATACAAGTCCACTGTAAAAATCGTTTTTGTATACTTGAATCTCTTCTTTTGCAGTACTGTTCATTTGGGCTTCCATAGTTTTAAGGTTTAAGTAGCTGTTAAATTGGGGGGTTTAACATGCTGTAAAGGTAGTAGTTGAACGCAAAATGAATAAATTATTGTTGTGAAGTGGTGGTAATCTGTTGTAAAAAATAGAAAAGGTTTATTTTTTCGATGAAATACATAGGTGCTACCGCTATATCTCCATCTCCGGAACGTCGCCCTCTACCAAAAGCGTGCCTTCTGTGGCTGCCGTAATAGCATCAACAGTAACTCCAGGAGCGCGTTCTAGAAGTAAAAATCCTTTAGGAGTAACTTCTAAAACAGCAAGATTAGTAACAATTTTGGTCACACAGCCAACACCAGTTAATGGGAGGCTGCACTTTTTTAGAAGCTTAGATTTTCCAGCTTTATTGGTATGCATCATAGCAACAATAATACGCTCTGCAGAGGCCACCAAATCCATGGCGCCACCCATTCCTTTGACCATCTTTCCAGGAATTTTCCAATTGGCAATATCTCCATTTTCAGATACTTCCATTGCGCCCAAAATGGTAAGGTCTACATGCTGCCCTCTAATCATTCCAAAACTAGTGGCAGAATCAAAGAACGATGCTCCAGGGAGGGTAGTAATAGTTTGTTTGCCCGCATTAATAATATCGGCATCTTCTTCTCCTTCAAAAGGGAAAGGGCCCATTCCGAGTACTCCGTTTTCACTCTGAAATTCTACACTAATATCCTCTCTTACAAAATTTGCAACCAAAGTGGGTATCCCAATTCCGAGATTTACATAGAAGCCATCTTTTACCTCTTTTGCGATACGTTTGGCTATTCCGTTTTTATCTAACATAATACTATTAATAGCTTTAAAGTTCTATTATTCTGGCCCTTACAAGTAACTGTAATTTAAGCTAAGATGTTTATTCAACTTTTCTAACTGTTCTTTGCTCAATTCTTTTTTCGTAGTTGGTTCCTTGAAAAATACGTTGCACAAAAATTCCTGGAATATGAATTTCGTTGGGATTAAGTGCTCCTGCAGGAAGTAATTCTTCTACCTCGGCAACGGTAATTTTAGCCGCCCCGCACATACAAGGGTTAAAAT
>CAZWVO010000300.1:0-3556 GCA_964637535.1 uncultured Flavobacteriaceae bacterium | reverse complement strand
GTCTAATAAAGGGTTTCCTATTTCCATAGCTAATGCACCTGTAGAATGCTTAGGTAATTCTAACAATGCAAGGAACTGTTGTTCCACTAAGAGGATGCTTCTGGGAGATTACTGCCAGAGGAGAGAAAGTATCGCAATAAATGGTTTTCCATTATGCAGATTTATTGAGGCAACAGAAATTGAGGAGATTGAGAATAAACAGGGACATAAAGAAGAATAATAAAGCAGCGCCAAGTCTGTAAGCTTAGGGAAACACAATAGGAACTAGAAGAGAACGGACTTCGTTGAAAAGTGTATTAGAAATTGAAGATGTTTAGTTGAAAAGGGGTTGGAGGCCTGTCATTTTTGAGGGAAGGTGACAGGAGAGCCGACCTCTTTTATTTTCTAAGGATACAAGAGAATAACAAAAATATAGTCATGACTTTCTCAAAAGTCATAGTCTTAGGTCATACCATTTCAGTTGGGGCTAAGCTGGTTTAGGATACATAGTTAAATAAAAAAGATACGATATGGGAAATATGAACAAGGCACTTGCAAAAATAGCATTTGCCAGAAATAATAATGATAGTGTTTTACATTTGTCTGGACTTGGATTAGACGCTACAGAATTGGAAGACCTTATACCTAAAATAAAGGAAATTGAAAGCCTTCGGCGTTTAGAATTAAATGGGAATGCACTCACTACTTTGCCAGAGGCATTAGGCACCTTAAAGAAGCTTGAACAGATACATCTTCATTTCAATAACCTTACTCATCTTCCAGAAGCAATAGGAAACCTTTCCAAACTTAAAAAATTGGGATTATCATTTAATAGACTAAGGATCTTACCAGAATCCTTAGCAAACCTAGCAGATAGTATTAATGCTATTAATTTGAAAGACAATCCTCTTGACCCGGAAACAATGTACTGGCTACATCATAGCTTTGCGGACGGCAAAGTTTCATATAATTCAGAGGCTCATGAACAGCATATGCCCTTTGAACAAGAAGTTTTAAAAATTTTATGTGGTAAGGAAGCCTTCTTTGTATCGGATTTAATAGCAAATTCAGCAGGCTTTTTGTCCCCGGTACTACTGGGTGCTGATCAAAAAAAGAGTGAATCTCCTCCAAAAATTTTAACGCTGTTTTTAAAAGGTATTCCTATTTATGACCCGCTTTTTAATAGTGTTTATAGGCCAGCAGCAGATCGTTTTTTGGGTGCTGTCTTTAATTCAGATGCCTCACGAGAAGACCGCCAAGAGGCCTTGCAGGTTATTGCCACTAGTCTTGGAGATTGTGCTACGTCGGTAAAGTCATTGTTGATCCAAGATCATATTAGGCACTGCGCAGAAAAGGTAGATGGTTTTAGCGCTGCAGATAAGTCGCTTATAGAACGGGAGGCCTTAGAGGAACACCTTATTAAGAATCTTAGTGAATTGCTACAAAAAAATGAACGAATAGAACAAGTACAGGGTCTTTTAAATACAATTTATTGGCAGGGTGCAGAAACTATGGAAGGTAATCCTATAAAGATTATAGGAGATCGTTTGCGTTTACCATCCAAGACTGCGTATGTCAAAGATTCGCTTTCAAGACGATTGGCAGGCGAAGATAAGGAAGCCTTGGTTTCAGAATTCACGAAACTAGTTTGCAAGACAGACCCTATGGGTACTGCAATTAAACAAGATGGTGTTTATAGGTTAGACCCTGCAAAAATGAAGGTGATAGTAGAAAAATATATGGCAGATAGGGGTATAGTTTCTGATATTGAACGGCATGCGAAAGCTTTTGTATTGGAGGTAAAAGATATTCTAGAGGTTCCTGAGAATAATGCACTCTATTGTGAACATCTAGATAAACCCAAGGTAGCAGCATTTTTAGGCGCCGAAAGGCTTGCGGAAGACCTTAGAGTTAAATTGCAAACACAATCGCCAGAGATGTATGCGCAGACCCGTACTGCTTATCTGTTGCATATTAAAGAAGAATTAGCCCAATTGAGAGAAGAGTATCCTCCAACTCCAGAGGAGGATACTACTGAAAGAGAGGAGCATACTACTACTATAGAAGAGGGGCTTAGTGCGTTAGGGTCTGCGCATAATAAAAGTCAAAAATCTACTCCCCCAATAGCCAGAAGAACCTCGTCTCAGGAAAAACTTGTAGACCGTAGATCTCCCAGCCATAGTAAGGGTTTTTAATGGACAGTATTAATAGAAACCAGCTAGAAATAGCTGGTTTCTTTGTAGCGGGAACTGGATTCTTTCCTTCAAGGTGTTTCGGAAATGACCTAATGGGGCTTTAGGTAGAAAAACCAATACCCGTTGCGAAAGCGTTTATAATAAGATCCACCTATAATGTGCTGTATTTCGAGAATTTTAACCCTAAAACTCACTACATTTATCTTGTACAACAGTAGTTAAGATTTCTTAAATTTACATGGCCTTCTAAGACGGTTGGAAATGGAATAGTAAGAATAGGGTATTCTTTATAATTGATTATGATTCATACGGATAGATATAACACTCATTTTCATGTGCCAGATAACGATTACCCTAAGGTTGTAGTTATTGGAGCTGGTTTTGCGGGAATAAATTTTATTAAAACGCTAGAGAATAAACCGGTACAAATAATACTCATAGATCGGCACAACTATCATCAATTTCAACCCTTGTTATATCAAGTTGCCATAAGTGGTCTAGAACCCGATGCGGTAGTTTCTCCAATTCGCAAGCTATTTACTTCCTGTGGGAATATGATTTACAGAATGGCTGACGTAGAATATATAGATGACAAAGAAAAGAAAGTACAAACAAATATAGGATATGTTACCTATGATTATTTGGTCATCGCAACAGGGAGTTCTACCAATTATTACGGATCAAAAAACATTGAAAAATACGGTATTGGACTAAAAGAAATCAATGATGCGGTTAATATCAGAAGTTGGATGCTTCAAAACCTTGAAGAAGCAGTGGATGGTTATGATAAAGACAAAAAAAAGATACTTACCAAATTTGTAGTGGTAGGGGGTGGACCGGCTGGAGTTGAAATGGCAGGTGCCTTGGCCGAATTTAAAAAATACCTTCTTCGTAACGATTATCCTGAGATAGACCCAGATAGTATGCGTATATGTTTGGTTCAAGCAGGGAGTAAGGTTTTGCCTATGATGTCTCAGAAAGCATCAGATCATGCGTTAAAAGTACTTCAAAAATTAGATGTGGAAATAATGCTGAATAGCAGGGTAAAAGATTATGACGGAGAAAATATTTTAGTGCTCCAGAATGATAATGAAGTGGTGTTGCAAGCAAAAACGTTGATCTGGACTGCGGGAGTAAAGGGGAATCTCCTTAAAGGTATTGATGAAAATAGTGTTGTTGGTGGGCGTTTAAAAGTAGATCGCTACGGCCAGGTGGAACATCTAAAAAATGTCTTCGCTATTGGAGATATTGCAGCAATGGTTACCGATGAAAACCCCAAAGGTCATCCTATGGTAGCACAAGTAGCTATTCAACAAGGAAAATGGGTGGCCAAGAATATTTTTTCGAAGATCAAAACGGGTAACTTTACAGCTCCTTTTAAA
>CAZWVO010000299.1:0-3577 GCA_964637535.1 uncultured Flavobacteriaceae bacterium | reverse complement strand
CTTTATGACAACGCCCGATAATTTCCCATTGCCTTCCAAGCCAACAGCTTGCGCATCTGTGATTAACTTTATTTTCCCCTGATCTGCTAACTCCATCACTTTATCAACAGAATCAGGTGCCCCACGGAAAGCTCGCCTGCGGTGTATCAAGGTCAATTCAGCTGCTACTTCACTTAGAAATATAGACCAATCTAGTGCAGAATCTCCACCGCCTGCTATAACTACACGTTTATTGCGATATACCTCTGGATCTTTAATGATATACGCCACTCCCTTATCTTCAAAATCTTGAATATTAGCAATAGGTGGTTTTCTAGGTTCAAAAGACCCTAAGCCTCCAGCTATTACTACTACAGGGGCTTGGTGTTGTGTACCTTTATTGGTAGTTACTACGAAAGAACCATCTTCTTTTTTTTCAAGCGTTTCTGCCCGCTCTCCTAAGGTAAAACCTGGATCAAAAGGTTTTATTTGCTCCATAAGATTACTTACCAAATCTCCTGCTAAAATTTCTGGAAAAGCAGGAATATCATAGATGGGTTTCTTTGGATAAATTTCTGAACATTGCCCTCCTGGCTGGGGTAGCGCATCTATAAGATGTGTTTTTAGTTTTAATAAGCCCGCCTCAAAAACGGTAAAAAGACCCGTAGGGCCAGCTCCTATGATTAAAAGATCTGTTTTTATCATGGTATAAATTTCAATTCTACATTATTTGTATGTGTACTTACAAGCTCCTTAAAAACTTGTTCTTCTCTATGCTTTACTACTTCTCCAATAATGATAATTGCCGGATTAGTAAGTTGTTGCAGCGCTACTTCTTTTTCTATGGTGGCAATGGTGCCCACTCCTATTTTTTCGTCGGCACGCGTTCCATTCTGAATAATGGCTATTGGCATTTCTGATTTTCCTTCGGCTTTAAACAAGCTTACTATTTGTGTTAGCTTGCTCATCCCCATTAATATTACTACGGTAGCATTAGACTTTGCTGCTAGGGCTACATCTTTAGACAATTTATGTGCTTTGGTAGTGCCCGTAATAACCCAAAAACTCTCCGCAGATCCTCTTTTGGTAACCGGAATATTTTGGGCTGCAGGCACAGCTAGGGAAGAAGAAATTCCTGGAACCATAGCTACTTCTATATTGTGAGCCATGGCGTATTCCATTTCTTCTGCTCCTCTTCCAAACACAAAAGGATCTCCTCCTTTAAGACGTACTACATGTCCATGACTTTGGGCCCGATTCACAATAAGATCGTTAATTTGCGCCTGTTGGTAGGTATAACACCCTTTGCGCTTACCTACAAAAATATGTTCTGCATGGGGTGCATATGCCAACAATTCGGGATCAACCAAGGCATCGTACAATACTACATTTGCTTGTTGTAATGCCTTTATTGCTTTTAGGGTAATCAACTCCACATCGCCTGGCCCCGCCCCTACTACTGTAAGTTTAGGATTGCCTTGTTTTGTATGTTTTACTATATGTTTCTCTGTCGCCATTGCTATCTTTCGTTTACACTATACCGATGCCAATTCTAGGGTTCTATATGCACTCACTTTAGTTAAAAAGGCCTGTGCATCCTGCAGGTACTGCGCTGCAAAAGCAGCAGTGGGTTTGTTTTCATTTAATTGAAGTACTAAGGCCGTAAAGGAAGTTGCTAAATGTACTTTTTCACTACTTACAAAATGGGTATCAAAGTCTTTGATAATACCATTGTGCGTATTGGTCTTTACATTTTCTGCAGTAAGCAAGGCTTTAGCGGTATTAATCATAGAAGTGTAGGCGTGATACATACTTGCCGCCCATTTTTCTTCTCCTAATGCGGCCTGTGCATTCTCAATTTTCTCTTCACTTTCTAAGAGCAAGGTAGCTACCAGGTCAATAACCACTCCTGCACATTCTCCAATACCAATTGCCTTTTCATAGCGCTTGGTATTACCCCAGTCTATAAAATCTTCTTGGGTTAAATTGTCTATAGTGGCAAGAGGCTTTAGAAAGTCATAGAAATAACGTTCTCCTTTTTCTTGATAGTAGGCAACAAACGGAATATTATTGGCATGAGCCTCATAATCATCTAAAATAAGACGCAGTGCTTGTGGGCCTCGCTTACTAGGAATTTTAATTACCTTATCTGCAAAACGTGCTTCTCCATTACCTAGATTACCACCTCCTAATAATACTTGCAAGGCAGGCGCTACTAACTTATCTTTTGTACGCACCGACATGCCTTGAAAACCAATATGCGCCATATTATGCTGTCCGCAGGCATTCATGCATCCACTTATCTTAATAACTACATCCTCATTTTTAATATAATGCGGGTATTCTGCCGCAATAACACGCTCTAACTCATCTGCAATACCTGTACTACTAGCAATACCTAAATTGCAGGTATCTGTTCCAGGGCAGGCGGTAATATCTACGGCCTTATTATATCCCGGAGCCGCAAACCCTAAGGCTTGTAACTCCTTGTAAAAGAAAGGCACTAGTTCTTCTTTTACATATGGAATAAGTATATTTTGACGTAGGGAAAGACGAAGTTCCCCAGCGGCGTACTGTTCTACTAAATTGGCTAACAGCCTTGCCTTATCGGTATAAAAATCTCCTAGTAACACCTTTATACCAATGGCCACATAGCCCTCTTGTTTTTGCGGTATTACGTTAGTTGTTTTCCATAAATCAAAAGCAGCCTTATCTGCTATATGTACTTCTACATTTTCTTTTACCTCAGCAACATCTGGTTTTGGATAAGTGCTTGCATCAATAGGAAATGAAGTTATTGGCACTGCTTTTTGCTGTTCTTGCAATAAGCTTTTAAAAGCGTCTAAACCAAGGTCTTTAAGCAAAAATTTCATTCTTGCTTTAGCTCTACTTTTACGTTCTCCATAGCGATCAAAAACCCTAATGGTAGCTTCCATAAGCGGAATAATTTGATCTGAAGGCAAAAAGTGGTGCAATACATCTGCATGACGAGGTTGCGACCCTAGTCCGCCACCCAATAAGACTTTAAACCCTTTTACACCGTCTTGTATTTTAGCAATAAAACCAAGATCGTGCATATACGAAAGACCGGTATCTTCATCCGTTGCAGAAAAGGAGACTTTAAATTTACGGCCCATTTCCTGGCTAATAGGATTCCTCAAAAAATACTGAAACAAGGCATGCGCATAGGGCGAAACATCAAATGGCTCTGCCACATCTATACCTGCAGTTTCACTAGCCGTTACATTCCGTACGGTATTACCACATGCTTCTCTAAGGGTAACATCGTCTTGCTCTAGTGCTGCCCAAAGCTCCGGAGTACGTTCTAGTTCTACATAGTGAATTTGAATATCTTGACGGGTAGTAATATGCAATCTTCCTGTAGAATATTCATCTGCTACATCACTAATACGACGCAATTGTTTGGCAGTTACTTTTCCGTAGGGCAGTTTAATACGAATCATCTGCACTCCAGGTTGGCGTTGCCCATATACCCCACGTGCCAAACGAAGGCTACGGAATTTTTCTTCATCGAGCTTACCTTCTTTAAACTGGCGTATTTTAGCTTCTAACTCTATAATATCCCTTTCTACAATAG
>CAZWVO010000298.1:0-3578 GCA_964637535.1 uncultured Flavobacteriaceae bacterium | reverse complement strand
CGCTTAAGAGCTCCTTTGACATAAATCATTGGTAATGACTTAGCAAACAGTTGAGACCCTAAGTTATACTTTAAGTATTCAATAATCTCATTATCGGCGGCTAAAAAGGCTCCGATGCCTGCCATAGACTTCGCAAAAGTTGCAAAATAAACATCAATATCGTCTTGTACTCCTTGTTCTTCTCCAGCACCAGCGCCAGTTTTACCTAGGGTTCCAAAACCATGAGCATCATCTACAAGAAGTCTAAATTTAAACTTTTTCTTTAATGCTACAATTTCTTTAAGCTTGCCTTGTTCTCCACGCATTCCAAAAACCCCTTCAGAAATTACAAGAATTCCTCCTCCGGTTTGTTCCGCCATTTTAGTAGCACGCTCTAAATTCTTTTCTAGACTCTCTACATCGTTGTGCTTAAATGTAAAACGTTTGCCCATATGCAGTCGAACACCATCAATAATACAAGCATGAGCATCAACATCGTAAACAATAATATCATCCTTAGAAACCAACGCATCTATAGCCGACATAATTCCTTGATACCCAAAATTCAATAAGTACGAGGCTTCTTTATTTACAAAAGCGGCTAATTCCTGTTCCAGCTGTTCATGAAATTCTGTATGACCACTCATCATTCTGGCTCCCATAGGGTACGCAGAACCATGTTCTAAAGCGGTATCACCATCAATTTTTTTAATTTCTGGCAAATTGGCTAAGCCTAAATAATCATTAATACTCCAGGTAATGACTTCTTTCCCCTGAAACTTCATTCTATTAGAAATAGGACCTTCTAACTTAGGAAAAACAAAATATCCTTCTGCTTGTGAAGCCCATTTGCCAATATGCCCTTTATTCTCAATTATTCTATCAAATAAGTCTCTCATCATTTAGCCTTGAATTGGTATGATTATAGTTTCCAGCAAAAATATAGATTTTTAGCAAGCATTCATAAAATATTTTTCGCCGCATAAAAAAGCAATGACTCCAAGAAATCATTGCTTTTTCATTATAACCGTATTGTTATTTTATTTGATATACGCTATATGCGCTACTTCTTCTTTTGCACCATCTAGAAAACCTTGTGCTTCCATCCAGTCATCACTGTATATCTTACTCATATATCTGGAACCGTGATCTGGAAAAACTACTACAACATTACTCTTATCCGTAAATCGCCCTTCTTTGCTTAGTTGCTTTACTGCTTGCATTACTGCACCACTGGTGTATCCTACAAACAAACCTTCAGTACGTGATATTTGTCTTGCAGTATGTGCACTTTCCTCATCGGTAACTTTAATAAACTCGTCAATCTGATCAAAATCAGTTGCTGATGGAATTAAATTTTTTCCAAGCCCTTCAATTCGATAAGGATATATTTCATTAGTATCTAACTCCCCGGTTTCATGATATTTTTTAAGTACAGACCCATAGGCGTCTACTCCAATAATCTGAATATCAGGATTCTTTTCTTTTAAATACTTTGCTGTTCCCGAAATAGTACCTCCGGTACCACTACAAGCCACAAAATGGGTAAGTTTACCGTTAGTTTGTTCCCATATCTCTGGCCCAGTAGTTTTGTAGTGCGCTTCTATATTAAGCGCATTAAAATATTGATTTATATATATAGAACCCTTTGTTTCTTGGTGTAAGCGTTTTGCTACTTGATAATACGATCTAGGATCGTCCGCACTAACGTGGGCAGGACAAACATATACTTTAGCTCCCATAGACCGTAACATATCAATCTTATCCTTAGACGATTTTGAACTTACCGCCAAAATACAGTCATAGCCTTTTATAATACTTACCATAGCAATACTAAAGCCGGTATTACCAGAAGTGGTTTCAATAATAGTACTTCCCGGGTTTAGTATACCGCGACGTTCAGCTTCATTTATAATGTAAGCTGCTATCCTATCTTTAGACGAATGCCCTGGGTTAAACGCTTCTACCTTAGCAAAGAAGTTTCCATCTAAGTCTTCGGTAATCTTATTAAGTTTAACCAGAGGTGTGTTTCCTATAAGCTCAAGAATATTGTTATAGGCGTTTATGTCTTGTTCCATGTATTGGTGTACGTTTAGGATGAATACAAACCCAAATTGTATTTGTATTATTCCGACTACAAAATTACTACTTTTTTTGAATTAAGGTATTTTATGCTCTAAATCCAATAAAAACGCATATTCTTTAGCAACTTCTTTTAAGCCTTCAAATCTTCCCGAAGCACCACCATGACCAGCCTCCATGTTAATATCAAATATCAGAAGATTCGTGTCTGTTTTGAGCGCTCTTAATTTGGCAACCCATTTAGCAGGTTCAAAATATTGTACTTGAGAATCGTGTAACCCGGTACTAACAAACATATTAGGATAATCTTGCGCAACCACATTATCATAGGGTGAATACGATTTCATATAGTCATAATATGTTTTATCATTAGGATTACCCCATTCATCATACTCCCCAGTGGTAAGTGGTATAGAATCATCTAACATGGTGGTTACAACATCTACAAAAGGTACGGCAGCAATAACGCCATTATACAGTTCTGGAGCCATATTTACCACAGCTCCCATAAGCAACCCCCCAGCAGAACCTCCAGAAGCATATAAATGCTCTGCACTCGTATAGTTATTTTGAATAAGATACTTGGAACAATCTATAAAGTCGGTAAAGGTGTTCTTCTTTTTTAAAAGTTTTCCATCTTCATACCAATTTCTACCCAAATACTGCCCTCCTCTAACGTGGGCAATTGCGTAAATAAACCCTCTATCTAGCAAACTTAAGCGCACACTAGAAAAATAAGGGCTTATCGTAGATCCGTAAGAACCATAGGCATATTGTAACAACGGACTAGTACCATCTAATGGGGTGTCTTTATGATATACAATAGACATGGGTACTTTAACACCATCATTTGCGGTAGCCCAGACTCGCTTAGATACGTAGTTACTTTTATCAAATTTTCCGCCTAAAACTTCTTGTTCTTTCTTAATTGTTTTTTCCTGAGTCCGCATATTAAAGTCGATTACAGAACCCGGTGTTGTCATCGCATTATACCCATACCGTAAAATTTCAGTATCAAACTCTGGATTACTACTAACATAGGCCGTATACGTTTCATTATCAAAAGGAAGGTAGTAAGTAGCTTCGCTATCCCATCGCACAATTTTAAGCTTATTCAATCCATTTTCTCGTTCTGATAGTACATAGTAGTCTTTAAAAATCTCTATGTCTTCTAAAAGCACCTCTGCCCTGTGTGGAATGAAATCTTGCCATTGCGTTGCATCTGTTTTCGCTTCGGTTGTGCGCATCAATTTAAAATTGGTGGCGTCATCTTTATTCGTTAGCACATAAAAATGATCTTTATAATGTGAAATACTGTATTCTAAACCCCGTTTACGAGCAGAAAACATACTGAAAGGAACGTTTGGAGTATCTGCGTTAAGAATTTGATACTCGGAAGTTAAGGTGCTATACGACCCTATAATGATGTATTTTTTTGATTTTGTTTTGTACACAAATGTGCCAAAAGTTTCATCCTCTTCATGGAAAATTAGCTCATCTTCACTAGAGGGTGTACC
>CAZWVO010000297.1:0-3590 GCA_964637535.1 uncultured Flavobacteriaceae bacterium | reverse complement strand
GCTTATAAAGCTACAGTTCCTGAATTTATGTCACAGCTGTTTCCATTGCTTACAAAGGAACGCTTGGCTATTACTATTCGCGAAGAGGCCAAAATTACTGTTGTAGTGCAAGCAGCGGCAGCAACCAAATACAATAGAATGTATACTTCTGGATGTTTTGATATCTTTCATTACGGGCACCTAAACATTCTTGAAAAAACAAAAGCAATGTGTAATCATCTCATCGTAGGCGTATCTACAGATGAACTTATTGAGAAAGAAAAAGGCAAACGCCCTGTAATCCCGTTTGAAGAGCGAAAACGTGTTATTGAAGCGGTGAAGTATGTAGATGAGGTAATCCCCCAGATGGACAAGAACAAGCAAAAGATTGTAGAGCTACACCAAATAGATGCCATTTCCGTAGGCGATGATTGGAAAGGGCGATACCCTAAAGTGAGTTGTGCCATGGAATACTTTCCCTACACTGATAATGTAAGCAGTACCATATTAAAGGACACCTTACAACTTATAGCAAAACAACAAGATTAAGAAAGTGCCTTATCATCTTTGGACGTATCCCAATCTTGAACAGGAGTTTGCCAATCGCCGTACCTATAGGTAAGATAGTCATCAGTTTGCTCTGGAATATTATACTGCGCGCCTTTAAATTCTATTTTCTTTAAGCTTGCGTAGAACGCAGTAGGAACGGCTTTGGTTTTGTTTGCAATCTCCCAATAGGCTTTTTGTTCATGCGCATACTTTACAAAAACGTCTAAACAGACCTTGCCTTTTAGGAGACCAAAAAAACGCTTATTTCTAATTTTAAGCATCCGAATATCTCCCTTTTTAAAAAAGGGAGAATCGGTCTCAAATCTTCTAATTCTAATTCGGTACCCGGCTTTTTTTAAAGCGGTTAACAAGGTAGCTAACTTACTTAACTCTTGTTGCATCATGGAAATATCCAAATCATCATCCCAGGGAAGCAAGCGTTGTTCTCTTCGTATGCCTAATAGGGTTCCACCCTCTAACCAATACGCTACATGGCAGGCCTCAAAAATAGGAATAGCAGTTGCTAAAAGATGCTCAGCTTCTTTTAGATTTTCGCCTTCTAAACGTATGTCATACGCCATGTACGTTTTTCTTAATTATACAGCTACATCGTGCTCTCTAAGGGCATTGTTTAAAGAGGTTTTCTTATCGGTACTTTCTTTTCGTTTTCCAATAATAAGCGCACAGGGAACCTGATAAGCTCCAGCTGGAAATGTTTTGGTATAGCTTCCTGGAATTACTACAGATCTTGCAGGAACAAGCCCTTTGCGTTCTACAGGAGTTTCTCCAGTAACATCAATTATTTTAGTAGAAGCCGTTAATACCACATTGGCGCCTAGTACCGCTTCTTTTTCTACACGTACACCCTCTACTACAATACAACGGGAGCCAATAAAGGCATTGTCTTCAATAATTACAGGAGCAGCCTGTAACGGTTCTAAAACACCGCCAATTCCAACGCCTCCACTAAGGTGAACATTTTTTCCTATTTGTGCGCAACTCCCTACAGTAGCCCAGGTGTCTACCATTGTACCGGTATCTACATAAGCACCAATATTTACATAACTTGGCATTAAAATAGTTCCCGGAGCAATATACGCACCATGACGTGCAACAGCATGGGGTACTACTCTAATACCTTTTGCCTCATATCCTCGTTTTAACGGAATTTTATCGTGGTATTCAAAGATACCAGCCTCTAAGGTTTCCATTTTCTGAATAGGGAAGTACATTACCACTGCTTTCTTTACCCATTCATTAATTTGCCAGCCGTTAGCTGTTGGTGCTGCACAGCGTAATTCTCCTTCGTCAATACGTCCAATTACGTCTCGTATTGCTGCTTGGGTTTCTGCGGTTTTTAGCATTTCTCGATCCTCCCAAGCTTGTTCAATATGTTGTTGTAAATCCATTAATTTAGCTTCAAATTTTGACAAATATACGCGCTGTACAGGAATAAAACCTTCTAATTTACAGTTATAACAATTTATGCATTATTTTTGCCAGAAAATTAGTTTTGGCACGTTTGCTTGCATTAGATTTTGGAAGAGTAAGGACAGGAATTGCGGTTACTGATACCATGCAGCTTATAGCTTCTGGATTAACCACAGTGCCCACTAAAGAGGTGATTTTGTTCTTGCAAAATTATGTCAAGGAAGAGGTGGTGGAGCGTTTTATTATTGGAGAACCCAAGCAGATGGATAATACCCCTTCTGAATCTGAAATTTTGATTCAAGATTTTTTAAAACATCTGACCCATGCTTTTCCACATATTCCTGTAGAACGCCAAGACGAACGCTTTACCTCAAAAATGGCCTTTCAGACAATGATTGATGGTGGAGCGAAAAAGAAAAAGCGAAGAAATAAAGCATTGCTAGATGAAATCAGTGCTACCCTAATTTTACAGTCATACTTAAATAGAACACAGTAGCATGATATTACCAATTGTAGCATATGGAGACCCGGTTTTAAGAAAGCTAGGTAAGGAAATCTCCAAAGATTACCCAAAGCTACCCGAATTAATTTCCAATATGTGGGAGACCATGTACAATGCAAATGGAGTAGGTTTGGCGGCACCTCAGATTGGATTGCCCATTCGACTTTTTTTAGTAGACACTTCTCCTTTTTCGGATGATGAGGATTTAAGTGAAACAGAACAGCAAGCTTTAAAGGACTTTAAAAAGGTATTTATCAATGCTACTATTGAGGAGGAAACAGGCAAGAATTGGTCCTTTAATGAAGGTTGTCTTAGTATTCCAGATGTTAGAGAAGACATTTCTAGAAAGGATACTGTCACGCTTACGTATTTAGACGAGAATTTTAAGAAGCATACCGCAACCTATGACGGATTGCTTGCTCGCGTAATTCAGCACGAATACGACCATATAGAGGGAATTCTTTTTACCGATAAATTATCGTCACTTAAAAAACGTTTGCTAAAGGGCCGACTTAACAATATTTCGAAAGGGAAAATAAAAGTAGACTACAGAATGCGTTTTCCTGAACTTAAAAAAGGACGTTAAATCCATTTTTTATTTGAAGTAAAAACAGCATATTTGTCCATTCAATCGTAAAATATAAAATGAGCTTAGATAAAATATTATCCATTGGCGGAAGACCCGGACTTTTTAAACTATTAACCCAAACCAGATCTGGTTTTGTAGCGGAGTCTTTGCTAGATGGAAAAAAAATTACTGTAGGGTTTAGAAACAATGTTAGTGTACTATCAGAAATAGCGGTGTACACTTTAGAAGAAGAACTTCCCTTACGTGCAGTTTTTTCTAAAATACAAGAAAAAGAAAAGGGTGGTAAAACATCAGTACCGCACAAAGCGGAAAAGATTAAGCTTGAAGAATATTTTTTTGAAATACTTCCTAACTACGATGAAGACAGGGTATATGCCAGTGATATCAAAAAAATAATACAATGGTATAATCTGCTGCAAGAGCACGAGATTACCGACTTTAGTGAAAAGGAAGAAGAAAATTCTTCCGAGGAAGAGTAAAACATGATATAAACCCAACCTAATAGTTGGGTTTTTTTATGCCGTTCTCCCAATTTAATGG
>CAZWVO010000296.1:0-3637 GCA_964637535.1 uncultured Flavobacteriaceae bacterium | reverse complement strand
ATTATAATGTTTGTTCTTTTGTTATTAGAGGCTGTTCTCCTATGGTTTTGGTTTAAAGATGCGGTCTTAGCAATCTTTCTTTTAGTTTTTGCGCTATGGTTGTTTTTAGATGCGTTCATTTTCTTTAAAAACCAGCCCTATTCGGTAAGGCAAATGACCTTTTTTGGTTACGCTATTAACGCCGCTGCTATAGGTTCTATGGCTTGGGTGCTGTATAGCGGAAAACTCATAAATCCAGTTTTTTAAAGAATCAAGGAGGCTGCCTTTTCCCTTTCGGGGATTAAAGTTACTTTTGCCCATGCGTTGACCTGCAAGCTTTTTAAAACCTTGTAGGCTGTTTAATTGTTTAAGAATGAATTACGATTTTAATACTATAGAAGCTAAGTGGCAAAAATTTTGGGCAGATAACCAAACTTTTAAGGCTGAAAACAACTCAGACAAGCCCAAATATTATGTTTTAGACATGTTTCCCTATCCATCTGGAGCGGGCCTTCATGTAGGGCATCCATTAGGCTATATTGCCAGTGATATTTACGCACGCTACAAAAGGCATAAAGGCTTTAATGTGTTACATCCCATGGGCTATGATTCTTTTGGCTTGCCTGCAGAACAGTATGCCATCCAAACAGGACAGCACCCTGCGAATACTACTTTGGTTAACATTGAAGGAGGGGTTGATAAAGACGATAAGGAAATTGAAGGGTATCGAAAGCAATTAGACCGCATGGGGTTTTCGTTCGACTGGGAAAGGGAAGTACGCACGTCAAATCCTAGCTATTATAAATGGACCCAGTGGGTGTTTATCCAACTCTTTAATTCTTGGTATAATAAAGACAGTAATAAGGCAGAAGCTATTGATTCCTTAATTGCTTTATTTTCTTCGGATGGAAATGCCAATGTAAATGCCGTTTGCGACGATGACACTTCGCTTTTTACTGCTGCTGATTGGAATGCCTATTCCGCTAAAGAACAACAAGAAATTCTTTTAAAATACAGATTAACATATTTAGCTGATACCGAGGTAAACTGGTGTCCCGCCTTAGGTACTGTTTTAGCAAATGATGAAATTGTAAATGGGGTATCAGAACGTGGGGGGCATCCGGTTATCCGAAAAAAAATGACCCAATGGAGCATGCGTATTTCTGCCTACGCACAACGCTTATTAGATGGTTTAAATACTATTGATTGGCCGCAACCCTTAAAAGATGCGCAAACCAATTGGATTGGTAGAAGCGAAGGGGCGGCTGTAACCTTTAATACAATCCCCACTTCGGAAGACAAGTCGTATCCAATTGCCGTATTTACGACTAGACCAGATACTATTTTTGGAGTGAGTTTTATGACCCTGGCACCAGAGCACGAGTTGGTTGCGGAAATAACAACTCCAGAGCAAAAAGAAGAAGTAGAGGCCTACATAACAGCTACGGCAAAACGTTCGGAACGGGAACGTATGGCAGATGTAAAAACCATATCAGGTGCTTTTACAGGGGCTTATGCTGAACACCCATTTACGAAAAAACCAATTCCGATTTGGATTGGCGATTATGTTTTAGCGGGTTACGGCACAGGAGCGGTAATGTCTGTGCCTTGTGGGGATCAGCGCGATTACGATTTTGCAAAACATTTTGGTATTGCTATTCCCAATATTTTTGAAGGGGTTGATATTTCTGAAGAGGCTTTTGCAGATAAGGAAAAGACTATTATTGCCAATTCTGATTTCTTAGATGGACTTTCGTATAAAAAGGCCGTAAAAACAGCTATTTACGAGCTGGAAAAATTAGGGCAAGGCCAAGGTAAAATCAACTATCGTTTGCGCGATGCTGTGTTTAGTAGGCAGCGTTATTGGGGAGAACCTTTTCCGGTGTATTATGTAGATGGTATGCCTCAGATGATAGCGCCAGAACATTTACCCATTGCGTTGCCCGAAGTTGAAAAGTATTTACCAACGGAAACCGGTGAGCCGCCTTTGGGCAATGCTACTGTTTGGGCTTGGGATACCAACACGAATAAAGTTGTTGCAAACAGCAAGATAGATAAGGAAACGGTTTGGCCCTTAGAATTGAATACTATGCCGGGTTGGGCGGGTAGCTCACAGTATTTTAACCGGTATATGGATCCCGATAATGATGCGGCCATCTTTTCTAAAGAAGCAATTGATTATTGGCAAGATGTAGACTTGTATATTGGGGGTAGTGAACATGCTACAGGGCATTTGTTATACGCACGTTTCTGGCAGAAATTTATGTTTGATATAGGCCTTGTTCCCCAGCCAGAGTTTGCCAAAAAGCTGATTAACCAAGGGATGATTACGGGGACGAGTGCTATAGCCAATTATGTGATAGTTACGTTTAGTAATGCAAAACGTAAAAAGAGATTTAGAGTTTTTCTTTCACATGATCTTTTCCAAAATCGTGATGAAGTTTTAGATAATTGGAGAAAAAATTTACCTGAATATAATAAGGATACGGTTAAATATAGCATTACCAATCTAGTACATGCAGATGTTTCACTAGTTAATTCGTCTAACGAACTTGACGTGAGGGGATTTAAAAAATGGAAAATTGACCATAAAGATTCAATTTTTATTGGTAAAAATGAAGTTGTAATCGAAAATGAGGAGGATGTTTTTGTAGTTAACAGGTTCGTTGAAAAAATGTCAAAGTCGAAGTTTAATGTTGTTAATCCTGATAGAATTGTTGAGGAGTATGGTGCTGATTCTTTGCGTTTATACGAAATGTTTTTAGGCCCCTTAGAACAATCCAAACCATGGAACACTGCGGGTATAACCGGCGTGCATTCGTTTTTAAAGAAACTATGGAGGCTTTATCACTCTGGTGAAAATGGTGGGTTTAAGGTTTCAGAAGCTTCGCCTTCTGGTGAGGCACTAAAAACGCTTCACAAAACCATTAAAAAAGTAGAAGAAGATATTGAGCATTTTAGTTTCAATACCTCGGTGTCTACCTTTATGATTTGTGTAAATGAACTAACGGCACAAAAATGTACCAGCAAAGCCATACTAGCGCCTTTAGCTATTTTGGTTTCGCCTTATGCGCCACATATTGCAGAAGAACTTTGGGCGCAATTGGGGAATAGCAAATCTATTTCTGATGCACCTTTCCCAGTTTTTGACCCCAAACATTTGATAGAAAGCAGCAAAGAATACCCCATTTCTTTTAATGGTAAAATGCGTTTTAAAATGGAGTTTCCTTTAGACATGTCTAAGGAAGCTATTGAAGCAGCGGTAATGGCGCATGAAAAAACGCAGCAGCAGTTAGCGGGTCGTACGCCTAAAAAAGTAATTGTAGTGCCCGGTAAAATTGTAAATATAGTAGGATAATGAATTTGAAAGTGTTTGTATGAAAACGCTAGAATTAATAGGCTTGTTGGCGGCGGTATTAACTACAGGGGCTTTTGTGCCTCAAGTATACAAGCTGTATAAAAGTAAATCTACGGCCGATATTTCTTTGACCATGTACAGTTCCCTTTTTATTGGCGTAATGTTGTGGCTTTACTATGGTTTTCAAAAAGAGAGCATACCTATTATCCTGGCCAATGCAATCACAGGTTTTTTAATTCTAGTCGTCATCGTTTTAAAATTAAAACATAAGTAACCCCTATAAATTATAAGGGTATATAT
>CAZWVO010000295.1:0-3641 GCA_964637535.1 uncultured Flavobacteriaceae bacterium | reverse complement strand
CCATGATTGACAATATGCCGGCAAAGACGGGCAAATCATTAACGGAATGGAAAGCATTATTACAAACAAAATCATTTGGTAAACATTCTGAAGCCGTTAACTACCTTAAAAAAGAACACCAGGTAACCCATGGTTTTGCAAATACTATTGTTTCGCTTTCTAAAGAAGAACAAAATACGCCTCAAGACCTTATTACAAATCAATATAAAGGCAAAGAACATTTAATGCCTATCTATGAAGAGCTAGCTGCTATAGTCAAAGGTTTTGGTGAAGATGTAAAGATTACCCCAAAGAAAACTGAGGTTAGTTTAGATAGAAAACGAAAGTTTGCTGTAGTTAAACCTGCAACCAAAACTAGAATTGATTTAGGGTTAAAACTCAAAGACAAAGCAACCACAGAACGCCTAGAGCATTCAGGTCCTTTTGGTACTATGTGTACCCATAGAGTACGCTTAACTGAAGTAAGCCAAATAGATACGGAATTAATAGCTTGGCTAAAAGAAGCGTATCAAAAAGGAGCGTAAATTCAATTTATAACAGTACATAGCTAAAATAGTAGTGAGGCACTATCCTGTCTAACCCTTACATTCCCAGAATAGCTATGGGTATTGTGCTTTACGGCAACGCACATGTTTCAACTATAGGAGTATTCAACTAAAAACACCTACAAGCTAACTTAGCCTTTTGTGAAAACTTATATTATGAACTACTCAAGTAACACAAAGTTTGTTAAATTAGTTGTACCAACTAATACCTTTACATGAATTTAAATCAAATTACTGTACCTTCCTTGGATTTAGAAAAATCAATCCCTTTCTATGAAAAATTAGGGTTGAAATTAATTGTAAAGTCCTTACCAAACTACGCAAGGTTTGAATGTCCAAATGGAACCTCAACCTTCTCTATACATCAAACTACTGAGCTACCAAAGGGAGATGGGATATATGTGTATTTTGAATGTGATAATCTAGATGAACAAGTAGAACAACTAAAAAATGACGGAATTCTATTTGAACTGGAACCTACAGACCAAAGGTGGTTGTGGAGAGAAGCTAGACTAAAAGATGTAGATGGAAATCAAATCATTTTATTTTATGCTGGGGAAAATAGAGTAAACCCACCTTGGAGAATTTAACCAAAAGATTGATACAAAAAAGAAAAATTTGCAGCCGCATTACAAGCGTAAGTAGTGCGCTGAAATAAAAAATATACCAAATGAATGAGCCAACTAAATTTTCGCAATTAGAAAAGCTTCAAGAAGAACAACTTCCTGTTGCAAAACACAAATTACATGATTGGACACACTTTGCAGGATTATACGCAGCAGAGCATGTAGCTGCTACAGAATTTGTCATTGGGGCCACCTTTGTTGCGTTAGGAGCAAAGACAATGGATATTATCATTGGGTTACTCATTGGAAATATTTTAGCGGTACTGAGTTGGACACTCATTACGTCGCCAATAGCCGTAGATACGCGATTAAGCCTTTATACCTACCTCAAAAAAATTGCGGGCAGCAATATGTCCAAGCTCTATGATTGGGCCAATGTTTTAATTTTTACAGTAATTTCTGCTGCAATGGTTACCGTTTCTGCAACGGCCGTTCGCTTTGCCTTTGACATTCCAGCGCAATTAAATTGGTATCCAACCAATATTTGGTTTGTACTCATTGTATTGTTAGTTGGTGCGTTTGTAGTATTTATTGCCATTTATGGTTTTAAGGCTGTTTCCGAATTTTCTGGAATATGTGCACCTTGGCTCTTTGCCATGTTTACCAGTGGGGCCTTGGTCTTACTACCTTCGTTATCGTTGCATGTTTTAGGCACTACAGTTCCAGCAAGCTGGGCAGATTTTATAGCCATTGGCAATCAATCTATATGGACCGGAGTGAATAGCTCGGGTGAAACCGGTATTGGCCTAGTAGAGGTAATTGGTTTTGGTTGGGCAGCAAATACTATTACACATTTTGGTTTAATAGATATGGCATTGTTACGGTTTGCCAAAAAGAAATCTTACGGACTGGCAACAAGTACAGGAATGCTCTTTGGACATTATATTGCTTGGATAGCTGCAGGTATTATGGGAGCGGGTGCAGCCGTAATTTTAGGAAAAGCCATTGTAGAATTGGATCCAGGTGATGTGGCTTTTTACGCCCTGGGTTGGTCTGGTTTTGTTATTGTAATTGTGGCCGGATGGACAACCGCTATTACCAATTTATACCGGGCAGGTCTGGCGGCCCAAGCCATTTTTACCAAATATTCTCGTAGGAATACCACCTTAGCAGTTGGTCTAGGTATGGTCGTAATTGCCTGTTTTCCTTTTGTATTTTCTCAAATACTACCCTTGCTAACCTATGCTGGTTTACTAGTTGCACCTGTTGGAGCAATTGTATTTGCAGAACATCAGATTTTCCCTAGAATTGGGTACACAAGATATTGGTCTAAATACCAAGATTATATGCACAGCACTCCGGCAGTTGCTTCTTGGGGCTTAGGTTTGGTATTTGGCTTTGGATTAAATTTTTTAGATGTCATGTCTTTCTATTATTTGTTCCTTCCAACTTGGATTTTTACCATCCTAGTATACACGGTTCTGGCCAAACAATACGGGGCCAAAAAATCATATCCAGAAGCGGAGGCCAAAGAAAAGCAGTTCAATGAATTAGTAGAAGAATACCAAGAAAAATTGGCCTCAGAAGAAACGCAAACCATAAAGGACACCTCAGTATTTTCAAAAATTTTAAAAATTGTGGCTTATGCCGCTTTAGGCATTACCTTAGTTTTAGCGGGTAATGTACTCTTTGGAAGCAGTGACGAAGCCAGTTATATTGCCAATAGGGAACTCTTTTATTTATACGGTTTTATTTGTACGATTACCTATTTTGCAACTGCTTACTGGGCCTTGTTACGTGGGAAAAAAAGTGTTGCCTAATGTGCGCTCATAACAAAAAACAAAAATGAACTTAAACTATTCTTCTCTTTCGGAAATAAGTGCTAAAATTCCTGTACCTAACTATAACAGACAGCAACTCAAAACCGGTATTGTTCATATAGGAGTAGGCGGATTTCATCGCGCTCATCAAGCCTATTATATGCATCAGTTATTACAAAAGGCTGAAGCTACAGATTGGGCAATATGTGGTATAGGTTTGCGAGAAGCAGATCGAAATATGGCTAATGTGCTTGAAAAACAAGACTGCCTATATACCCTAATTACACAACATCCTAGTGGTAAAATAGAAAGCGAAGTAATTGGGTCCATAACAAACTACCTTTTGGCCCCAGATAACCCGCAATTAGTCATTGATAAATTAGCGCACTCGCACACCAAAATTGTATCCCTTACGATTACGGAAGGTGGGTATAACTTTAATCCTACAACAGGCGATTTTAACTTCGAAAATCCAGCTATTCAGCACGAGTTGTCCCATCCTGATCAACCTAAAACAGTATATGGTTATTTAACGGCCGCACTCCAAAAAAGACGTGCCAATGGGCTACCACCCTTCACTATTTTATCTTGTGACAACATACAACATAATGGTGATATGACGCGTAAAATGGTCTTAGCTTTTGCTGAAAAGCAAGATATTGGCTTAGCGAACTGGATAGCAAGCGAAGTTGGTTTCCCCAATACTATGG
>CAZWVO010000294.1:0-3654 GCA_964637535.1 uncultured Flavobacteriaceae bacterium | reverse complement strand
GTGTTCCACTTTTAGGATTCCAAGAGTACCATTCTATATAATGGTATTGTTTGGTATTCATTCCGTAGCCCATATAACGTTTTCCATTTGCAGCGTGTCTTGGCCTTCTATGAAATTGGCTAAAGGCTGCTTTTTTCCAGGGGCGTTTGGGATCTTCTAATAGCGGTACAAAACTAGTTCCCTGCATATAATCAGGGATTTCTACATCTGCCAATTCACAAAGTGAAGGAAACATATCTATCAATTCAGTAATCTCAAAGGTCTGCACTCCTCTTAATTTTTGATTGGGATACCGTATAATCATAGGTACTTCTAAATCAATATTATAATTGGTCATTTTACCCCAACTGTTATGGTCGCCTAGTTTCCATCCATGATCGCCCCATAGGATAATAATTGTATTTTCATAAACTCCTATGTCTTTCATGTGGGCAATAAGATCGCCTAATAATGCATCTACATAACTGACGCTGGCATAATACCCATGTTTTAATACCCTAGCGGTATCCGTAGCCATTCTATATGCAGATTCTGGGTGTCCAATTTTACCAAACCCGTCGTAATGCCTTAATTCGTACATGGAATTCATGGTATAGCCAGGAGCGTGCTGAGGAACATTGCGATTAGGTGCTAACGGAATCTTTTCTGGGTCGTACATGTCCCAATATTTTTTAGGCACGGCAAACGGAAGATGTGGCCTAAAATATCCCATACCCATATAAAAAGGCTGATCTTTCTTAGCTAATCTGGTTAGTGTTTTCTTTGCCAATTCTGTTTGAGCCCCATCATAATATAAGGTGTCATGTACGTCAGCAGCTTCCCAAGCTGGACCAGTATTCCAGCCATCGGCATATCTAATCGGTTTTAACGCCAACATGGAATCTCGTTTTATTGCTTGAGACCTATTCAATTCTTCGCTAATGTAAAAGGTTTCTCCATCCCGTTTTAACCAATCTTTCTGCTTGTATCTTTCTGGCCTTAAATCTGGTTCATCCCAAGAAATAGAATCGGGCATGTAATTGTGAAAAATTTTCCCAAGATTAACAGTGTAGTATCCAAACTTAGCGAAATATTGAGGCATTGTAACAGCTTTGGGGTTAATTTCGCGAAATTTATCTCCTAGGTGCCAAACCCGGGTAGAATCTGGCCGTATTCCGGTCATTAAACTAGCTCTAGAAGGAGCGCAAACAGCAACTTGAGTAAACGTTTGTCTAAACGTCATTCCTTCGCTAGCCAATTGATCCATATTTGGAGTAAGGGCAACACTATCTCCATAAGCTCCTATAGCTGGTCTGAGGTCATCAATAGACAAAAACAATATATTGGGTTTTGCTGGGCCGAGTTCTGCGACTGTTTTTTCACCATCTTTGCATGCTACCGAACTCAATAAAAGAGTAAGTACTAAACTGAGATAAATTGGATTTCTTTTATTCATAATAGTTCTTTATATGAGGTCTATTTTGTTATTTGAATGTTTTAAATGCCCTGTTTAGGATTTGAAAGATACTGTATCCATAGGTAATTGTAAGCTGGAATGATAGAATAGTCCAATTTTACCTAAGGCCGAAGCGCAGCAATGATATCTGGTAGTATTTCGTTAGCGTAGTTTAAACAAAAAACCCAAGATAAAAATCTTGGGTTTTCTTGTGTAGCGAGAGAGGGACTTGAACCCTCGGCCTCCGGGTTATGAATCCGACGCTCTAACCAGCTGAGCTACCTCGCCTACTATGTTATTTTAATCTGCCAAGACTTTTAAGTTATGGCTCTAATGCCGACGAAGCTTTGCTTGTCTGCATCCTGATGACGGCAAGGCCGTCCGTCAGGACCAGCTGAGCTACCTCGCCTACTATGTTGTTTATTACACCTTACTGCTGTAATTTGACTTAGTTAGGTCAATGTTAAGGTGAAAACGGCTGCAAATATATAGTTTAATTTCATCCTTGTCAAAAATTAAGTTACTAAAAAGATTCTCGTAGTTTTATTTTTTTATAATTAGGAAATCTATATATTGTCGTTACGTAAACACCAATTTAATGAGCGAAAAAATTAAGTACCAGATTGAGTTTGTTATTCAGTCTTCTCCACAGTTGTTATACCAGTACATTTCTACACCTTCAGGACTTTCAGAATGGTTTGCAGATAATGTAAATTCTAGGGGAGAATTATTTATTTTTATTTGGGATGGATCAGAGGAACAAGCTAAGCTTTTAAAGAAGAAAAGTGATGATTTTGTAAGGTTTGCCTGGGAAGAAGAGGATGATGATAGTTTCTTTGAAATGAAAATAATTGTTGACGAGATTACCAAAGACGTTTCTCTTTTTATAACAGATCATGCAGATGAAGATGAATTAGAAGAATCTAAGATGTTGTGGGAAAACCAAATTTCTAGCCTAAAACAAGTTTTAGGTTCCTCGTAATAATAGTGCTTTTATACAGTATATTTGGCCTTGAAATTTCAAGGCTTTTTTTATGATTAATTTCAATGGACAACTGCACCCAAACGAAGCTACCTTTCTAAATCAAGAGAATAGGGGGTTGCGGTATGGCGATTCCGTATTTGAGACCATCAGAATTGTAAATAACACTATCTTTTTTTGGGAAGATCATTACTTAAGATTGATGTCGTCTATGCGCATGTTACGTATGGAGATTCCTATGAATTTTACAATGGAGTTTTTAGAAAGCCAACTCCTAGAAACGGTTTCTGCTAATGGCTTAACAGACAGCGCTGCCCGTATAAGGTTAACTGTATTTAGAAATAATGGGGGCTTGTATTTACCTGCAGATCATAATGTTTCCTACATTATTGAAGCTAATTTACATGCGTCGGCATTTTTCACATTAAATGAAAGCCCGTATGAAGTAGAACTCTTTAAGGATTATTATGTGAACACTGATTTGCTTTCTACTTTAAAAACTAACAATAAGCTTATTCATGTGTTAGGTAGTATCTATGCTCAGGAGAATGGATATCAAAATTGCCTTTTATTAAATCAGAAAAAGGAAGTCGTGGAAGCACTTAATGGAAACCTTTTTCTTGTAAACGGAACTCAAATTAAAACTCCGCCCATTGCCTCAGGGTGTCTTAATGGCATTATTAGAAAACATCTCATCACTATAATACATACAATAGAAGCATATACGCTAGTAGAGGAAACTATTTCTCCTTTTGAGCTTCAAAAGGCCGATGAACTTTTTATAACAAATGCTATTGTTGGTGTTTTACCAATTAGTAAATATCGTAAGAAAACCTATGAAAATACGGTTAGTAAGAACCTTATTGGGAAGCTCAACGCCGCAGCGCGACTAGTTTAGGGTTGGGTTTTCTGGAGCATTAGACCATAAAAGGTAATCCCCTCCTAGTTCTACCATTTTTTCTTTCCAAAAGGCAGCAGAAGATTTTTGAATTATATTACTTTGATATTTGTTTTTCACCACAATCCATGATTTTGATGACAACTCCTGATCTAATTGTAGCGATGCCCATCCAGAATATCCCAAAAAGAATCTAATGTGATCACTACCAATAATACGCGAGTTAATAAGGTCTATCGTTTTTTCAAAATCTCCACCCCAATAAATACCATTAGAAATTTCAATACTATTTGCTATTAAATTAGGAACCTTATGAATAAAATAGAGATTATCTTGTTC
>CAZWVO010000293.1:0-3661 GCA_964637535.1 uncultured Flavobacteriaceae bacterium | reverse complement strand
AACCAGGGACACACGGATTTTCAGTCCGTTGCTCTACCAACTGAGCTAAGGTACCAGTATTTCATTGTGCTTGCCTACAAGTCTTAGCAAACATCCTAACCATCTCTGGCGCTAGCCTTGGTCTAGGAGGGTGCAAATATAATTTCAAATTTAGGAACTACAAACAAAAAAGTGAAAAAAGCCTTTTGTTTTTTCGTATTTTTTGATCTTTGCAGTATGAACCTTGTTATAGATGCTGGAAATACTACGGTTAAACTTGCCGTTTTTGACAAAGGCGCGCTTATAGGCTTTAAAAAAGTAGCTTTAGTACATTTTTCTAAAGAGGTAAAGTTGATGTTTGATCAATTTCCAGACGTTACCCACGCCATTGTATCTTCTGTAGGGGCTATGGAAAAAAAAGCAATTCAGCTTGTATCGCTCTTTGTTAAGGTACATCGGCTAACACATCAGTCTAAAACCCCGTTCAAGAATTCCTATGCTACACCACAATCTTTAGGTGTAGATAGAATTGCCTTAGCTACCGCAGCTTTTTACGTTAACTCAAAAAAAAATACCTTGGTTATAGATGCGGGAACCTGTATTACCTATGATATGATTAATGATTATGGAGAGTATCTAGGTGGAGCTATTTCTCCTGGCCTGCTAATGCGTTATAATGCCCTACATAGTCAGACTTCAAAATTACCACAATTACAAAAAGAAGATCCTATAGACCTCATCGGAAATTCAACGGAAACCTGCATTCATAGCGGGGTAGTACACGGAATAAGCCTAGAAATAGACGGGCTAATAGACCAATATAGTTCCAGATTCTCACATTTAACAGTTATTTTAACAGGTGGTGACGCTCAATTTTTGTCAAAACGATTAAAAAATACCATCTTTGCGCATTCCAATTTTCTCCTGGAAGGCTTGAATTATTTGATGGAATACAACAAACGTTAGATGATAAAAAAGATCATTACTGCAGTATTTTGCTGTGTAGCTTTTGGGCTTTATGCCCAAAATGGAACAGTTTCTCCCTATTCTTTTTTTGGTATTGGTGATTTACGTGTTAATGGAACCGTAGAAAACCAAGCAATGGGTGGAATAAGTATCTTTTCGGATAGTATACACCTTAATCTTAGAAATCCTGCCGGCTACAGCAAACTAATCCTGACCACATATACTGGAGCAATATCGCGTCGCGATTTTAGATTGAAGAGTTTTACAGAGGAGGAGACTGCAGCAGTTACCAGTTTAGATTACCTTGCTATTGGTTTTCCTATAGGAAAGAAGGCAGGGGTAGGCTTTGGAATTTTGCCATTTTCTTCGGTAGGATACAATATACTCGCAGAAACGGTTAGAGGAACAGATACCATTACCAATAGATTTTCTGGTGAAGGCGGACTCAATAGAGTATACCTATCTGCAGGGGCAGAGGTATTTAAAGACCTGAGTATAGGGGGAACCGTAAACTTTAATTTTGGTACTTCCGAGAATACAAGAGTGCAAAGTGTGCAGGGAGTACAATTTGGCACCTTAGATCTTAGAACCTCGAGAGTAAATGGAGTTGATTTCAATTTTTCTGCTAACTATACCCCTTTAATTAAAGAGAAACACCGGCTTTATGCTTCTATTGGAGTAGATACGCAAGCTAATTTAGTGGCAGAAAACACTCAGGAAATTGGATCTTTCTCCGTAGCTAGCGGGCAACCAATAGAATTGATAACGGTAGATTTGGAAGCCGAAAACTTAAAAAATACAGAACTTAAAATACCCACTACCACAACCTTTGGGCTGGGTTACGGAAAGGAAAATAAATGGTTTTTAGGAGCAGAATACAGTACGCAGGGCCTAAGCAGTTTTGAAAACACCTTTCTAGATATTGATAATTTAGAATATCAAGACGCAAGTAGTTTTGGTATTGGAGGTTTTTTTATTCCAAATTACGGTTCTTTTGAAAGTTATTTTAAGCGCATAACCTATAGGGTTGGATTGCGTATGACCAAAACTGGTTTGGTGGTACGGAATACCGAAATAAATAATTTTGGCATAACTTTTGGATTAGGATTACCACTGGGGAATAACTTTTCTAATGTGAACGTAGGTTTTGAAGTTGGAAGAAGAGGAACTACCTCAGCAGATTTAATAGAAGAAACATACCTTAAAATTAACTTGGGACTATCTTTAAATGATAAATGGTTTCAGAAAAGAAAAATAAATTAATACATTAACCACTTTAAATACTTGTAATATGAAAACGAAACTTTACATCCTAGCTATTGCTGTTCTTGGGATCATTAAAGTTGGAAATGCGCAAGCTCAAAATCAAGAGTGTATGACCAACCTCTCTATTTTTTCCGAGCATGCCAAAGTTAAAAATTATGATGCTGCCTATACCCCTTGGAAAATGGTATATGAGACCTGTCCAGATCTTAACTGGGCTACTTATGCCTATGGCGAAAGAATTTTAAAAGATAAAATTAAAAAGACTTCTGGGGAAGAACAAAAAGGTTTTGTAAAAGATCTTATCACATTATACGATGGTAGAATGAAGTATTATGCAAGTAAAACTTCAAAAGCAGAAACTATGGTAGATAAGGTTTTGGTGATGAACGATCATAAAATGATCTCCAAACAAGAAACTTTTGACAATCTGCACCAAGCCATGATGGAAGATGGTGCAAACTTTAAAGATCCTAAGGCGCTTTATTTAAACTTTTCTAGTTTGGTAGATCTGTACAATGAGAACAAAGCTGACTTACAGCAAGTTTTTGATGAGTACGATAACTCTAACGAAGTTATAGAACGTGAGAATAAATCACTTACCGATAAAATTGCACCTTTATTAGTAAAGGAAGAAGCAGAAACCTTAACCTCTAAGGAGAAAAGACTTTTAAAGTCGTATAACAGTTACTCTGCTGCTTACGGTAAAATTGCTGGAAGTATTGATACTAAACTAGGGCGTTTGGCAGATTGTCAGAACCTTATTCCTTTATATCAGAAAAGTTTTGATGCCAAGAAGAATGATGTTACTTGGGTAAAACGTGCGGTAGGTCGTATGTTCTCTAAAGATTGTACAGACGATCCAATGTTTAAAAAATTATTTGAGGCACAGTTAGCACTAGATCCTTCTCCGGAAGCCTATGTTTATGGAGCCTTATTAAAGCAAAAGTCTGGAGATAACAAAGGGGCTATTGCAGACTTTAATAAAGCGGTAGAATTACAGTCAGATTCGTATAAAAAATCTGACCTGTTGTATAAGATTGCAACCATTTATCGTAAAAGCGGAAGCAAGTCTACTGCACGTAACTACGCTCAAAAAGCCATTAGCGCTAATGGGTCTAATGGAAAAGCATATTTACTAATCGCAAACCTTTACGCTAGTAGTGCTAATGCCTGTGGTACCACTGCTTTTGAAAAGCGTGCTATTTACTGGAAGGCTGCAGAGATGGCCCGTAAAGCAGGTAGAGTAGATCCTTCTTTAAGTGGTAGAGCTAAAAAATCTGCTGCCAGTTATGCTGCTAAAGCACCTAGTAAAGAAATGATCTTTAGTTCTGGAATGGCTGGTAAAACAGTTACCTTTAGTTGTTGGGTAGGCGGTAGCGTAAAAGTGCCTAATCTATAAGATGAAACAACACCTTATAAATAAATATAAAGGCATTGCCGTAGTATGTAC
>CAZWVO010000292.1:0-3680 GCA_964637535.1 uncultured Flavobacteriaceae bacterium | reverse complement strand
ATATAATGGAATATTTAATGCATTATGGTGCGTTACAAAAGGACGGGCGGCAGCACCTCCCGGAATAGACTGTAAAATGGGTGTCTCTACTTCTAAAAACCCCATATCATTGTAAAAATCTCTTATTGTGGTCATTATTTGTGTTCTTTTTACAAACACATCTTTTACCTGTGGGTTAACCACGAGATCTACATAGCGCATACGATAACGCATTTCTGGATCTGTAAAGGCATCGTAAACCACTCCTTCTTTTTCCTTGGGTAAGGGTAGGGGCCTGAGGGTTTTACTAAGTACGGTAAACTGCTTTACCATTATGGTTTTCTCTCCCACTTTAGTGGTAAATAGTTCTCCTTCTACTCCAATAAAATCACCAAAATCCAATAGTTTTTTAAAGACTTCATTGTATAAGGTTTTATCTTCTCCAGGACAAATTTCATCTCTGTTAAAATACAACTGTATTCTACCCTCGCTGTCTTGTAAGGCAGCAAAAGAAGCTTTCCCTTGGACTTTTACGGCCATTAGCCTCCCGGCAACTACTACTTTTTTCCCTTCTTCATAAGATTCCTTAACGGTTTTAGAGGTGTGGGTTACAGGGTATTGTTTTGCCGGATAGGGGTCTATTCCAAGTTGGCGTAATTTCACAAGTTTCTCCCTGCGTATGACTTCTTGTTCCGAAAGCTGCATAACGTCTGTTTTAAGGCTGCAAATATAAACAGTCTAGGCTAATCTATCAATGTAGAATAGGGGGAATATGGAACTATACGAAGCCTTTTTTAACTGTGCTGTAACAAAATAGAATTTTAAGCGTCAAATAAGTACATCAATCAAAAATCAAATCTTATGAGTTTTTTTAGAGTCCTACTCGCTATTTTATTTCCTCCCTTATCGGTTATTGGCAAAGGTTGCGGTTCTTTCCTTATTGTGTTACTACTTACCCTCTGCGGGTGGGTTCCCGGGGTAATTTCTGCACTTGTCATATTAAACAATCCCGAGAGATAATTGTACCTTTACATTTCTTAAACCAACAAGAAATGAAAAGACTACTAATTCTTTTTGTAGCTGCAATTGGGCTACAAAGCTGTGAAATTAAAGAAGAAATACGTTTTAATGCCGATGGTAGTGGTACCTATGGTATAGGCTTTGACATGTCAGAAATGATGAAAATGGGCGATAGTAACGATTCTGTTCCTCAACAAAAAGTGGTAGATACCTTAATTAACTTTGCTACTTTTTTAGACCAAAAAAAAGATAGTATTGCTACTCTCTCTTTAGAAGAGCAAGAACGATTGGAGTCCCTTAGGCCTTTGCAGTTTAAAATGAATATGAATGAAGAAGCCAAGGAAATGAGGATGGATATAGCCTACAAGTTTAATACTATAGACGATATCTACAAGCTTAAAGAGGTGATGGAAATCGCAGATATTAAAGAATTAGGGGCCTTAGATCCTACTGGTGGACTTACACCAGCTAATGAAACGGAAACAGACAGCGTAACGCAAAAGGATGGTATGAGCGAGATATTTGGTATGGCCGAATCTTTTAACACCAGCTTTTCTGCTACTAAATTCACAAGAAACATTACCGAGAAAGCGCTTGCTGAGAGTATTAAAACTAGGGATACAACTTTAAAAAAGGATGATCCTTTTGCAGATATGATCAGATTTACACAGGTGTACCACTTTCCGTTTAAAATAAAGAGCGTAAGTAATCCTAATGCCAAAATACTATCGGATTTTAAAGGGGTAGAGATTCAAGCTAATATGTATGAGATGAATACCGACCCGAAGTACTTTAATTTAGAGGTGTTGTTTGAGGAATGAACAAAACGGTAACCGTACAAGATCTTGGCCTAAAAGACTACAAAGAAACCTGGGAGTATCAGGAACTATTGTTTGACGGTATTGTAGCTTCCAAAGTTAAAAATAGAAGAGAAAATGCGGGTTTGGCGACAGCTAATTATTTTTTGTTTGTGGCACATCCCCATGTATATACCTTAGGGAAAAGTGGCGACAAGAGCAATCTTTTAGTTAGTGAGGAAGAACTTGCAGCTAAGGGCGCCACTTTCTATAAAATAAATAGAGGAGGAGATATTACCTATCATGGACCTG
This sequence comes from uncultured Flavobacteriaceae bacterium, assembly GCA_964637535.1. Lineage (GTDB taxonomy): Bacteria > Bacteroidota > Bacteroidia > Flavobacteriales > Flavobacteriaceae > CANMSI01. The sequence continues at coordinate 1,572 of CAZWVO010000292.1, read as the reverse complement.
GACAAATTGTAGGTTATCCCATTTTAGATTTAGACAATTTTTTTACAGACATTCATAAGTACCTCCGTTTCTTAGAAGAAATGGTCATTTTAACCCTTGCTGAATATGGTATTAAAGGAGAACGTTCTAAGGGCGAAACAGGAGTTTGGATCGATGTAGGAACCCCCTTTGCGCGTAAAATATGTGCCTTGGGAGTCCGAGCAAGCAGGTGGGTAACCATGCATGGATTTGCACTTAATGTCAATACAGATCTCGGGTATTTTGATTATATGATTCCTTGTGGTATAAGAGATAAAGCAGTAACTTCCTTGCATGTGGAACTGGGTAAAGAACATGTTCCGGAAGACGAGGTAAAGCAGAAGTTGTTAAATCATTTTCAAAGCCTTTTCCAGGCTGAATGTATTTCCTGAACGGTATAGCTGCCTTTCTATTGTAATCCTTTTTTGAGGTAACCGACCTATGTACTATGTCTAAAAGCGTTTTCAATAAAACCAATGTATTTATTGGCCTACAGTATCTAACAGCTCGTAAAAAGCAAAGTCTTTTAGCAGTTATTGGTGTATTGTTGGGCGTAACTACCTTTATTGTGATGATCAATTTTATGACAGGGGTAAACGATTTCCTAGACGATGCTGTTTTTAACGGAAGCCCCGATTTAATCATCAATCCTAGCCCTGAAAAAGATTCTTCTAAAAAAGATAAAACCACTTTTATCGATAATAAAAAGCTAAAAAACCTAGAAGGTCTTTTACAAAAAGATTTTAATGTTGCCGCCTATGCCCACCAAGTGACTTCCGCAGCTATTTTAATTAGCGACACCCAAAAATTACCTGGAAGCATTAATGGCGTTTTTCCAGAACAAGAGAAAAACATGGTCAATTTAGAGCGCAGACTTATTAGTGGGAAAGGATTTCAAAGTTTAAGCCAAGAAAATGCCATTCTTATAGGCGTAAGTTTAGCCAATAGACTAGAAGTATCCGTTGGAGATTCCGTAAAAATTATACTGCCTAACGGCAGCCAACAAATGCTTGAAGTTACTGGTATTTTTAGTTTTGGTATTACTACTATTGACAATGTACGTACCTATATGGCCGCCAGTAGCATGCAAAATTTATTGAATGAAGAAGAAATTACTAAGGTTCATATTAAACTAAAGGAACGGGATGATATTGGCCTAAAATCGGTCATAGGTAATAACGTTAAAGGGGTTTCTATAGGCGATTGGAAAGAAAATAACAAAACTATTGTAATTGGTAATAAGGTTAGAGATATTCTTACCTGGTCTATTTCGTTTGCGCTGCTATTAGTAGCTGGTTTCGGGATCTATAATATTCTGAACAATACAGTAATTCAAAAAAGAAAAGACATTGCCGTGCTAAAAACGATTGGCTACGGGTCTAAAGATATTATTTTTATTTTTTTGGTTCAGGCAATTATTATTGGATTGTTAGGGGCTATTTTGGGAGTGCTTTTTGGTTATGGAATTAGTTACCTAATTTCCATTACTTCCTTGGATACCTCCGACTTTATTATTGTAGATACCTATCCCATAAATTTTAAATGGTCCTATTA
>CAZWVO010000291.1:0-3697 GCA_964637535.1 uncultured Flavobacteriaceae bacterium | reverse complement strand
GCAAGGGTGAAACTGAATTCGATGCCATTGAGGAAAAGGTAAATAGGGTAGTTGCCGATATATTTACAAGGTATCCCATAGAGCTGAATAAAGAATAAGGTTTGTAGCTCTACTAAGCGGCAAAATGGTATTTTAGTAGATGAACCTCAACTAGATAACAGTACCGTCTAAGAACATCTTAAAATCCAATTAAAACCGGCATGCAATAATGGTTCTAATTTATACGATGGTTAATTAATTTATTAGTTACGAAGCACATACAATAGCATTAACAATACTATATCAGCTACATTTTCGTTGAATTCTCTACTAAACGTATTTAAAAATGAGGTTTTTTATTATAGCTTTAATAACAATAACATTGTTTTCATGCTCAACGGATGGCGAAATACAGGAGCCAGAAATGGAAATGTCAAATGACGATCCTATTGAAGATTCTGTTGAAGATTCTACTGAAGACCCTGAAGAAAATCCTCTTGAAGGGTTTAGTGTTATAAGCTATAGTGTAACAGTAAATAATACATGGAATTCTCAAAGTCCTGCTTGGCCTGATCGCGATGCACATTTTTCTTGGATAGGTGGTGCTACACATAATGCCAATGTAAAATTTTGGGAAGTTGGAACATTAGCTTCGCCAGGTATAGATCTTATGTCTATTACAGGCTTAACAACAGATTTAATTCCAGAAATTCAAGTTGAAATTGATAATAATAATGCAGAACATTTAATTGATCTGCAATATTGGTTCTGTCCAGATGAAATTACACATGATAACTGTGGTGAACCATCTTTTGAAATAGTAGTATCTAAAGAATTTCCTTTAGTTAGCCTTGTATCAATGCTTGGTCCAAGTCCAGACTGGTTTATTGGTATTGAAAGCCTTTCTATGCTTGATAGTAATGGAACATTTATCCCAGAAATTGTTTTTGAACTATTTCCGTACGATGCGGGTATAGTTTCAGATAATAGTGTTTTGGCCGCAGATTGCTGCGATAGAGAACCCTTATCTGTACCTCAACAAGATATTCACTTAATTACAACAGAAAGCGGGGAAGCCATTGGGCCTGGTTCATTGGGTCAAATTATCTTTACGGCTATTCTTGATAGCGGTCAATAAAAGCCACACTCGGTATACTAAAATAAGATATTATATACTTATTGAAGTTCTACTTTGGCCATTTGTCGCACATCTCTAGACGAAGCGGCGGCTTTTATACTATAAGTTCCTTTTTCTAAAACCCATGCATTGGTTTTTTCATCCCAAAAGCGTAATACCTTGACCGGTATCTTAATTTGCAAGCTATCTATCTCCCCTACTTCTAGACTTTTGGTTTTAGCAAAGGCTTTTAATTCTTGGCTAGGCCTATCTATAAAAGCATTCAATTTTTCGGCATATACTTGCACTACTTCTTTGCCAGCTACAGCACCAATATTGCGTACCGCAAGTGACACATTGATTGTATCCTTTTCTACTACAGCATCCATAGTACTATATTCAAAATTGGTATACGATAAACCATAGCCAAAAGGATAAGAAACAGCCATATTCTTTTTATCAAAATGGCGATAGCCTATATAAATCCCTTCATCATAATGGGTATAATCACGATTACGAACTTTTTTGGCTTCAGGGCGCTCATCTGGAGGGAATAGCATTCCTGTTAGCATTTTTGGTAACGTCCATTGTTCGCCTCCTTCTGGAAAATTAGCATGTGATGCATGGTCTGCCAAATTCACCGGAAAAGTAACCGGTAGCTTCCCACTTGGGTTCACCTTTCCACTTATGATATCCGCTACGGAATTTCCGCCTTCTTGTCCGCCTTGCCATGCCAAAACAATAGCATCGGGTTTAGCTTTCCATGAAGCAGTTTCTACAACACCGCCTATGTTTAGAACTACAATGAGTTTTTTACCAGCATCTTGAAAAGCGCTACTAGCTGCTGCAATTAATTCTTGTTCTTCATCAGACATTAAAAAATCATCGACCTCAACACGGTCGCCGCCTTCACCTGCATTTCTACCTAGGGTTAATATACCAACATCTGAAGTAGCTACAATTTCTGCTAACTGTGCTGAGCTATAGTTTATTTCAGGTGGAAGAAATGGATTAAAAATAGCATCTATTCCTTCGGGTTTTTTAAAGGCTTCTAGATTCACTGCTTTATGTGTTTTGTAGGTATCAGAAGCCAGTTGGTTTATTTGATAACCTGCAGTGGAAAGTCCCTCTTCTAAAGAAATAGTGTAGGCTTCGTTTACATCACCTGAACCCGTTCCACCAGCTATAAAATTATATGATGTAGTACCTAATAAGGCTACATTAAGCCCCGCATTAAGAGGTAGGGCAGCTTCATTTTTAAGCAAAACCATCCCCTCGGCAGCAGATTGACGCGTAATTTTAGCATGTGCTTCTAAATCGGGAGTATTTGTAAATGTATAGTTCTGCATTTTCTTAGTGTTAAAAATCAGGCTAAGAATACGACCTGCTGCGCGGTCTATATCCGCTTCAGGTAGTTCCTCATTTTCGGCAGCTTCAATTAAAGCTTTCCATTGTCTATTTGTTCCGGGTTGTAGCATATCATTTCCGGCGCTAATCATAGCAATAGGATCTCTTCCTCCAAACCAATCAGACATTACCAAGCCTTTAAAATTCCAATCGTTTCGTAGCACATCAGTGAGTAAGTATTCACTTTCCGCAACATAGCTTCCGTTTACTTTATTGTATGAAGACATAATAGTCCATGGTTGCGCCTTTTCCACGATAATCTCAAAGCCTTTTAAATAAATTTCACGCAGGGCACGTTCAGAAATTTTTACATCATTAAATATCCTTTCTGTTTCTTGGTTATTGGCCACATAGTGCTTTACCGCAGTACCTACACCATTAGATTCAATACCATTAACAATAGCTGCACCCATATATCCACTTAGCAAAGGGTCTTCAGAATAATATTCAAAATTACGTCCACATAAAGGATGGCGATGCATATTTGCCCCAGGGCCCAAAATAACATCTATACCGTATTCCAAAGCCTCATTTCCCATCGCATTACCAACTTCATAAACCAAATCTTGGTTCCAAGAAGAAGCCAGTAGCGTAGCAATAGGGAAAGCGGTACAGTAATAAGTATTTTTATCTCCTTCTCGTGTAGGCTGTATACGAAGTCCGGCAGGCCCATCAGATAAGTAAACCGTAGGAATTCCCAACCTTGGTGTCGGCACAATTGTCCCCACAGCACCTGCAATACCTTCTCCCGGTTCTGAGTCCCCTATTGCAGAAGCTAAACCAGAGCCTTTTAGCAAATGGAGTTTCTCCTCTTTGGTCATTTGTGACAATACATCCTTAACACGTGCTTCAATAGGCAGCCTACTATCTTCATACAAGTCTAATTCACCATTAGCGTTTCTATCTAAAAAAGTATATCCCGCTACGGTTAATTCCTTAAAATCTTTTTTCTCAACATAATCATCTTCAAAGCTTAAAAAAGTTTTGCTAAAATAGCGCGCAGTAAAAAATCCCGCGATTACTACTAAAAACAGTAAGACACCCAAGATTTTTAATACAAGTAGAGCCTTTTTTTTCATGTTGATTGCATTGTATGGTTATATTACTAATATAAAAGATTTGTAGCAGTAATAGGTGGTAAAATGGTATTTTAGTAGTATGAACCTAAACCAGGTAACAGTTCCGTCTAAGGAT
>CAZWVO010000290.1:0-3703 GCA_964637535.1 uncultured Flavobacteriaceae bacterium | reverse complement strand
ATCATAAGTCCTAACCGATTAGGCATTAGCAACAAAATAAAGGGTACTGACCCTCTTTTTGGGATAGATGACAACAATAATTACAACAAATGTTAAAAAAAGGTTTCTTTAGCACTTCAATAAAAACAAACTAACGATTTATGAAAAAATGTATGTTACTACTGCTTGTATTAAGCTTCTTAAATACACATGCGCAAAACGACTATACCGATAGAGACAAATTTAAAATTGGTGTCAACGCCGCATTACCTTTAGGCGATGCAGCAGATTTCTCTAGTTTTAGTTTAGGCTTAGATGTGGCCTATCAGTACGGTGTTTCTAAAAGTTTTGACATTGGTCTTGCCAGTGGTTTTACTAATGCTTTTGGGAAAACAGAAAATTTTTCGGACGGCGGTATAACCATAGAAACTTCATTTGATAATATTCAGTTTCTACCCTTAGCTGGTGTATTCAGGTTTTATCCTACAGTACGAAGTAGAGTTAATTTTGGTGCAGATTTAGGATATGCCGTAGGTATTAGCGATGGCAATTCTGGCGGGTTCTACTACAGACCAATAGTGGTAATCGATATTGGAAGAGGAACAGAAATTAACTTTTCCTATACTGGAATTAGTTTAGATGGAGGAAGCTGGGAGACTGCTACTCTAGGGTTACATTTTGCTTTTTAAATCTGAAACAAACGAACAAAAAAAGCCTTCCATATTGGAAAGCCTTTCATTGGTGTACTACTTCCGTAGTAACAACCTTGCCTTACACTAATTTTTAGTTGTAAGACACAACACAACAAGGCAAAGATAACAAAGCTTTTGTATTAAATACAGGAATATCTTTTATAATTGCGTTGGGTAGCGCCAAGGGTTTTACTAGGTTTCGAATACCAAAAGGTTAAATACGCCTTTTAGGGGTCCATTTACAGGCTTTTTAAGTAATACAACGATAGAGCGAATATACCGTTCCACATAACTTATTATTAACTTTAGCAAAAGAGATTCCCCGTAATTTTGCATTCATTTGTATGAATAGAGGATGAAACCAGTTAAAAAGATACATTTATTATACTGTAGCGTTGCACTAATACTGCTTCAGCTATCATGTACTAAGGCTAGTATTTCAGAAGAACTTCCTTTGCAACGTAATCCCATAGATAACCAAGCTGAAGATTCTGAAATGGAGGATATCCCAGAAGACACTACAACTCCGGCTAGCAGCAATACCGCTGCTGTGTATGAGTTAATTACGCAAATGCAACATGAAAGCGGACTTTTAGAAAGTGCTGCGTTCACCAATTTTGTTTCCTTATATGACAATGCCTTAGCTGCTATTGTTTTTATTGATAATGGTGATCTAGACAAAGCCGAGAAAATTTTTGATTTCTTTGAGGGTAGACAAGAAACCGAATTGCTTATGGGTTCTGGTGGTTTCTATCAATCGCGTAATACAGAAGGTAACAATGGTGCTCGCACCTGGATGGGTGATAATGCGTGGTTACTCATTGCCTTAAATCACTATCATAACACTACTAGAACAGGTAAATATGACATCCTTGCAGAAAACTTGGAAAACTGGTTTCGTTCTTTGCAGGATGAAACAGGAGGCCTTTCTGGTGGATTTAATTCTGATGGTTCCGAAATTCCTATGGTAACAGAAGGTATTATTACCGCCTTTAACGCCGTAGAAGGTTACGATAGTTTTCATAGTAACATCATTAATTTTCTTAAAAATGAACGATGGGATGAAGAACACATGTTACTAGTTGCATCTCCAGATACACCTAGATACAATTTTGCATTGGATTTACATTCTTTAGGGTTCAATATTTTTCCAAACTTTCCGGAAACGGTGTTACAAGAGGCAGATCGGTATAAAACTACTCAGACGGCTACCGTAAGTGGTATGGAAGTTACAGGCTATTGCTTTGATGAAGATAAAGATGTAGTCTGGTTAGAAGGAACTGCTCAAATGGCCGTTGCTTTTAACGAAGCTCATCTAACAATTGAAGCCGAAAAAGCATTAGCAGAAATTGAAAAAACTTTTATTAATAGTACGGCATCCTCTACAGCGCATGGTATTCCATATGCGGCTAATTTTGGGACTAGTTATGGAGCCCTACCCTTATGGGATCATGCAGATACTACTCCAGCATTGTCTTCAGGTATTTGGTATGTCTTTGCAAAAACAGGCCTTAACCCCTTTGCCTTAGGAAAAGATAAAGACATTCCGGAAGAAGATCTATTCTGGACTACCACCACCATTACCATTCCTTAAAAACTATCTTTCATCCAGTTGTAAGGCGTTCGCTTTATCCAAAGCCCCCGGGTAAAATCTGGAAAATCTTGTGGTTCGCCATTATTCGCAATAGACATTTCGGATAGCGGAGTAATAGCGCTCCAAGCAGCTGCATCGTATACATCTAATGGAGGTGCTATATTTTTCTTGGCAGATTCTATAAAGGCATGAAGCACAAAGAAATCCATACCCCCATGACCTTAACCTTCTGCATAGGTTCCGTATTTCTTCCAAAGCGGATGATCATACTTTGCTAACCAAGCATCTGCTTTGTCCCATTTATGCGGTTCCGATGTTCCTTCTATATACATTCTGTTGCCATCTACCTCCCATAGTCCATTGGCCCCTTGCACTCTAAAGCCAAGCGAATAAGGTCTCGGTAAATTACAATCATGAGTAATAATAATGGTTTCTCCATTAGCGGTATTCAGGGTAGAGGTAATTACATCGCCCTGCTTAAATTTTATTTTAGCATTAGGGTGCTGCTCTCCTCCTTCTTTTACAATATAGTTATGCAAGCCAATAGCCTTGCTAGCACTAGAAGTCATAGATACAAAACGATTACCGCTATTAATATTAGCCATTACTGCAATTGGCCCAACCCCATGTGTAGGGTATACATCTGCATTTCTTCTAACCGAATGAAAAGTACGCCACTTGGCTTCTGAAATTCCTTTTTCGCCAAACTCTACGCCACCCCCATAAGGTTGTTTACCATCATTAAATTTTACGTGACGCAAATCGTGTTGATAGCCACATCTAAAATGCACGAGCTCTCCAAAAACATCTTGCCTTACCATATTAAGCACTGCTAAAATATCTCTTCTGTAGTTTACGTTTTCTAAGATCATCATATGGGTTCCGGTGGCTTCATGCGTGTTTACCAGGTCCCAACATTCTTCCAGCGTATTAGCGGCAGAAACTTCTACTCCAGTGTACTTTCCTGCTTTCATAGCATCTACTGCCATACGGGTATGCCATAACCAAGGCGTAGATATAATTACGGCATCTACCTCTTTCAATGTTAAAAGATTGCGATAGTCATAGTCATTTTTACCAAATACTTTAGCGGCTTTAGCCTTAGCCTTAGCCATTGCTTTTTGCGCAATAGCGATTCGCTCTTGATCTATGTCGCAAATAGCCGTTACTTCCACATCTTGACGTTGTAAAAGATTATTTAAATGATTCGTACCTCGTAAACCTACTCCTATAAGTCCTACTCTTAGCTTCGTTGTATCATTGCTTTGATACGCATCATAGGCCATATTAGGAGCCACTAAAAGTCCCGCCCCTACTGCAGCAGTTTCCTTGATGAATTTTCTTCTAGAATTCATGTTCTTTGTCTTTAAATCTCAGCATTGTAATGTTTACCACTATGGTTGAAGTTAAGAAATCTAGACGACGCACTATACGTTAG
>CAZWVO010000289.1:0-3705 GCA_964637535.1 uncultured Flavobacteriaceae bacterium | reverse complement strand
TTCTTTAGAGTTAAGTGTTTTCCAATGCGTATCACTACTTTTTTGTAATAGGCTATACGCTGCTACAAATTGGGGCAGGTGAGTAGCTGGGTCTTTAAAATTAAAACCAGACTCTACTTTTACCAGTATCTCGCCAATTGCCTTACCTCCAGCTATACGGGTACATGTAGTATTTATGCCATCAAAAACATTGGTCTTGTCTTCAGGAAATTCTCCTTTTAAAAATTCTATGTATTCTTCCTGACTACCTCGTGTGGTAAGTCGACCAAACCCTTGACATAAATGCTGACTACTGGCTAGGGAGGCAATTTCATTATTAGAGATCCCGCGCATCGGGTAATATACCCCAATATCAAAATTAAGTAACTTGGATTTATCCGCTTTTTTAAAATTTTCTTGGCTTCCGTAAAACCACCAAGAGGTATTAAAAAATAGGCGTTTAGGCTGCCAAGTACTGGTAGTGGTTAATTGTTCAGGATAGGCATTTGGATTGTTAACCAAATCAAAAGCCTCTGTGCTTAGCATAGCAGAAGAGGTATGGTGTCCGTGAGTAGTCCCTGGAGTTCTATGGTCAAAACGGTTTATGATTACATCAGGTTTTAAATTTCGAATCACCCAAACCATATCGCCCAATACATTTTTTTTATCCCAAATGGCTAAGGTTTCATCGGGATGTTTGGAATAGCCAAAATCATTAGCTCTGGTAAAGTACTGTTCTCCTCCATCAACACCACGGGCCGCGAGTAATTCTTGTGTGCGTAATACCCCTAGTAACTCCCGTAATTCGGGTCCTATAAGGTTTTGCCCTCCGTCTCCTCTAGTAACAGAGAGATACGCTGTTCTCGCTTTTAACTCATTAGACATATACGAGATCAATCTAGTATTCTCATCATCTGGATGAGCAGCCACATAAAGTACTGTGCCTAAGAAATTAAGCTTCTGAAGAGCATGATAAATTTCGGATGAAGACTGTTTCTTTGGCGGCTGTGCTAAGGCCAAGGAAATGGTAAAAAAAGTCCCTAGAAAGCATACCCAAAATCTGCGCATAATATATATATATTTAGTTGGCAAGCCAAAGATATAAAGATTAGCTCTTGCGCATTTCTATTTTACGACTTCTTTAACATGTTCAATTTTTTAAAACAAGATTATAGCTGTAAACTATCTCTAAGACGTATATAGGAATTACTGTTTTGCCCCCAATAGGCTGTTTTTAAACGTTTTAACCTTGTTCCTTTCGAAGTAAGGGTTTTAGCCCTGGAACCATAACCACTTTTTGCCGTTTCTTCCCAACTTTCTATACTGTGCGGAAACGCAGTAGTAAAATTAATTACTAGCGTTCTTTCTAGGCTGGGATAGTGAATTGAATAGGATGTTAAATCTCCTTTTTCACTAAGCTTTGCAGTTGCTTCATACGCCTTGAAATCTTTGTGAGTTAACCTAATGTATTGTAAAGAAGGAACAACACGAATAGCTCCTGTAGGGAGGTTTTTTGGGTTGATTCTAATTTTATTCCATAGTTCATTTTCCAAAATGGCTTTGTCAATGCTTAAATTTTGATCAGCTTCTTTTTCAAAATAAGAATGTGAAGTTATTTCGAAGCGCTCTCTGTTATTAATTTGAGCGTATTGTTGCCCACACCATTCTTGCACAGAACCGGATACCTTTACGGCATGCTGATTATCTGCAACTGGGTAAAAACTACTTTCCATAATGGAATAAGGGTAAATACCGGTTAGGTACTTTTTAGTACTGTTAAGTTTTAGTACCGGAATATTGTCAGGATTGCTTCGATCCGCTTTTACCTGCTTATCTGCTAAAAATGGTTCTGTAACATAGATAAGAACCGCTTTACCTTCTCTTATTTCACCATAACGCGCCTCCTCAATTTCATATGAAGTAATCTCTGCTTTTCCCGCGTACCAGTATTTTTTAAAGGCTTCCGAAAGCTCTTTTGCAACTGGCTTACTATCCTCTTTTTTAGCGGTTTCATTTAGGGCTAGCTCCGAATTGTTCGTTTTCGTAGTTTCTGCACAGGAAGTGACTAGTAATAACATGCTTAGAACAGCTAAAAAAGGAAAATTAATACGCCTAAAACGTTTCATATCAACAAGTTTTCCGTAAAAATAACCATATTGGTTTAAGAAACCATGCGAATTAACGTTTTGTATAGGATGTGGGTGGGCAAGCCCATAACGTTGTTATAAGAACCTTTTATTTGAGTTACAGCAATATGTCCAATCCATTCTTGAATACCATAACTACCCGCCTTATCAAAAGGGTTGTACTGTGCAATATAGTAGTCAACTTCTGCACTATCTATAGCTGCAAAGGTAACCTCTGTGGTGTAATGGAGTACTTCTTGACTTGTTGTAGTGGTGATACAAAGAGACGTAATAACTTTATGGGTATCTCCAGATAGAGAATGTAGCATTTGCCTAGCTTCTGTAGTATGCTTTGGTTTTTCTAGACAAGAATTGTTGTGCCAAACAATGGTATCCGAAGTAATTAAAATCTCCTTTTCTTTTATAGTGTCTTTAAGCGCATTGGCTTTTAAAACAGCTAGATAGTCCGAAATTTGAGCCTCTTTTAAATGTTTGGGATAAATTTCTTCTACCGGTTTTAAACGCACTTCAAAAGGAAGATGTAAATCCTTAAAAAACTGTTGTCTTCTAGGTGATCCGGAAGCTAAAATTAAGGTATACCCTTTTGCTTCTAGTTTTTCCTTAAGCATCCTATCTAATCGTTTTTAGCACTAAAATTATCATACCAATCACCTCGCACTTTAAGTACTTGTTCAATAACATCACGTACACATCCAGATCCGCCATTAATATGCGATACATACTTACTTACTGCCTTTACTTCCGGTACCGCATCCTGAGGACAGCAGGGGAGTGCTACCTGTTTCATGGGTGGAATATCGGGGAGGTCATCACCCATATACAAGACATTTTTTGCAGCTATAGCGTTGGCATCCATGTACTCCTTAAGCGGTTCTATCTTATGGTGCGCACCCATATTAATAGCAGTAACGCCAAGGCCTTCAAGACGGTTTTTAACCCCTTCATTGGTGCCCCCTGTAATGATACACACATTATACTTTTTTTGAAGGGCTGTTTTTAAAGCATAACCATCTTTAACGCTCATTTTTCTAAGCATTTCTCCCTGGGTAGTGATGAGCAAAGAACCATCTGTAAATACGCCGTCTACGTCAAATACAAAGGTGTTAATATCTTTGAGGTATTCCTTATAACTTTTATTCATGTGTTGCCTTAATTGAGTTACTTATATGTCTATATAGGGTTTTATGTGCTGTTTTTGTTAATAATTTTAGATGCGCTTCCATAGTACTCAGATCACCACGTTTTGCTGGGCCAGTTTGGGCAAGAAAGGGGCTTAAATGGTCTAATTTGTTTACCGTTTCTTTTAAGAGTGGTTGCAGCAATTCAAAGGGAAGTTCCTGTTCTTTGCAAACCTCATGAGCTATGGTGCACAGATGATTGGTAAAGTTATTCACAAAGACAGCAGCCAGGTGCATGGATTTTCGTTGTTCAGATTGCATTAAAACCACTTGCGTGCTAATTATTTCTCCAAGTTGGAGAAGTAATTGTGTGTCCTTTTTGTTAGTAGCTTCAATACAAATTGGAATAGTTTTAAAATCCAATTCCAGGTCTTTGCTAAAGCTCTGTAGTGGATAAAAAA
>CAZWVO010000288.1:0-3708 GCA_964637535.1 uncultured Flavobacteriaceae bacterium | reverse complement strand
AGCCATACTATTAACCACGGCCATACTTGCGCCTTCGGTTATTACGTTAACTACGATTGATGAACAGGCAATTACTATTGATTTTAACGAAGAAGAAAAAAAGGAAGAAAAAAAAGAAGCTAAAGAAAAAGATCTTTTTCTTGAAGCTATTCCCAATCATTTGGCACAACTTGATGACGAAAAGAATGCTATTTCATTCTTGGAAATAAAACATTACTTTTCTACTTCTTTGGTTGTATTTCTGCCTCCTCCAGAACATTTTATGTAGATTCGTTTCATTCGTTGTTGCATATTAATTAACCAGTCCTCATACCGTTGAAGGCTTTATAACTATTGTATTATGTTTAAATATTTAAAGAACGACTTACCTGCGAGTATCGTTGTATTTTTTGTGGCTTTACCGCTTTGTTTGGGTATTGCATTAGCCAGTGGAGCTCCCTTATTTTCGGGTTTAATCGCCGGAATCGTAGGGGGTATCATTGTTGGAGCAATGAGTGGTTCCAATATTGGTGTAAGTGGACCTGCTGCAGGTTTGGCCGCAATAGTTTTGGTAGCAATTAACTCTTTAGGCTACGAAAATTTCTTAGTTGCGGTCGTTATTGGCGGCGCTATTCAGTTAATATTTGGTGCTTTAAGACTAGGTATTATCGGATATTTCTTTCCCTCATCAGTAATTAAAGGTATGCTTACTGGTATAGGTATAATCATTATTCTTAAGCAAATCAGGTTTTTCTTTGGAATGGATAAAGATGTTCGAGGCAATATAGATTTTCTTCAGGTCGAATGGAATAACTTGTTGTCAGGTTTGCTCAATGACATTAATGCACTACTTAGTGGAAATATTAGTATAGGAGCTACACTTATTGGTGTATTAGCTCTAGGTATATTATTGCTATGGTCAAATGTTCTTTCAAAAAAAGGTAAGTTTTTTCAATTGGTACAAGGCCCATTGGTTGCTGTTATTGTCGGTATCATCTATTATGTTGCAACGAAAGGTAATGATATGGGGTTAATTGAAAGTCAGCTTGTATCTGTACCAGTGCCTGATAGCTTCGACAGTTTTAAAGGGCAATTCAGTTTTCCTAATTTTGCTGTGATTGGTAACGCTGAAATATGGGTTACGGCCTTTACCATTGCTTTGGTAGCCTCATTAGAAACCTTACTTTGTGTAGAAGCTACCGATAAATTAGACCCTCATAAAAATGTTACACCGACCAATCGCGAATTATTTGCCCAAGGTACGGGCAACATTATTTCAGGTCTTATCGGAGGTTTACCCATAACACAGGTAATTGTTCGTAGTTCAGCCAACATACAATCGGGTGGTAGAACTAAAATGTCAGCTATAATTCATGGTTTCTTTTTGTTAATTTCTGTAATTCTAATTCCAACACTTCTAAATAAAATTCCATTGTCGGTTCTGGCAGCGGTACTATTTATTGTAGGATTTAAATTGGCCAAGCCTTCTACCTTCAAAAACATGTTCAAATTAGGTTGGAAACAGTGGTTACCCTTTATGGCAACGGTTCTACCAATGGTGATTACAGGAGATTTACTTTTAGGAATTGGACTTGGTCTCGCAGTTGGTATCTTTGTGATTTTATTGAAAAATTTTCAAAACAGCCACTTTTTACACAAAGAAGGTGAAGATGTTCACGATGGTAAAATAAAAATGACCTTGGCAGAAGAGGTAACCTTCTTCAACAAAGGAGCTATTCTAAAAGAGTTAGACAGCCTACCACACAACACCTATTTAGAAATAGATGTTAGAAAAACCAGATATCTAGACAATGATATTATAGAAATTCTTGAAGATTTTAGTCATAAAGCAAAAGAACGTAATATTGATATCAAATTAATTTCAGAACACGGTGCTGTAGAAAACCCCGATAGTTTCATTGAATTTTTTAAATTAAGGACTAAATCAACCTAAAACAAGTAGTATAAGAAGTATACGGTTGCAGTACTTACGCATTTAGAGAATCTCCTTAAGGTTCCTTTATTGGTCAGATGCAACTATAATTTAACGTTTTTTATAAAAAAAAGTAATATGAAGGCACATACAAAAGAAACACAGGCAGTTATTTCTCCAAATACTGCAATAGATTTATTAAAAGAAGGAAATCAAAGGTTTGTAGCTAATAATATGGCCAAGCGCGATTTGTTAGATCAAGTAGGCGATACCGCATCTGGACAATACCCTTTTGCAACCATACTAAGTTGTATTGATTCTAGAGTATCTGCAGAATTAATTTTTGACCAAGGTGTTGGCGATATTTTTAGTGCTCGAGTTGCTGGTAACATCGTGAATGAAGATTTACTAGGAAGTATGGAATTTGCTTGTAAATTAGCGGGCACTAAAGTTGTAGTTATCCTTGGACATACGGCATGTGGAGCTGTAAAAGGTGCTTGTGACGGTGCAAAAATGGGTAATCTTACTATTCTATTAAATAAAATAATACCTGCAGTATAAGCAGTTACAGAACCCGCCGATGCAAGTCTTAGAAATTCGAAAAACATTGATTTTGTAAATGATGTAGTACTTAAGAATATTCATATGACTATAGAAAACACAAGAAATATGAGTCCAGTACTAAAAGAAATGGAAGATAACGGAGAAATTAAAATTGTTGGTGCTTTGTACGATATTAAAAATGGAAAAGTTACGTTTTTGTAATTTTTAAATTTTTCTAAAATAACGGGGTCAATGTGGAAGCATTGGCCCTTTTTATGGTCTAAAAATAGTATCTTGAACGTTTTAAATCTGTTCATTCTCCACTATGAAAAATCTATTTTCTAATTTAAGGGGCGATCTTTTCGGAGGAATTACCGCTGGAATAGTTGCGCTTCCTTTAGCTCTTGCATTTGGTGTTAGTTCTGGTTTGGGTCCTAGCGCGGGGCTTTATGGAGCCATTTTTATCAGCTTTTTTGCTGCTATTTTTGGCGGAACTCCTACTCAAATTTCAGGACCAACAGCCCCAATGACTGCGGTTAGCATGGTTGTAATTGCAGGTATTATTGCTATTAATGATGGAAGCATTGAAAAAGCCTTACCAGCAATTCTCATTATTTTCTTTTTAGCGGGATTAATGCAGATTGGTCTTGGTCTTATGGGTATTGGCAAGTACATTAAGTATATTCCATACCCAGTAGTATCTGGTTTTATGACGGCTATTGGTGTTATTATTTTGATCACCCAAATTTTACCTGCTGTTGGATACTATCCTAAAGAGGATACCGATTTTGTAAATCAATTTAAACCGCAGGCAGAAGAAGTAATACTCGATAATATTCTTAAAGAAGAAGCAGGAGAAGGTATTTTAGTATTAGAAAATTTTGAAGAAACCATTAAAAGGGCAGGCGAAATTACCGATGAAAGTATGATAAAAGCTGCCAAGGTCTTAGCCCAAAATGAAGCCTCCGGTGTTATTGGTGCTTTTAAAGTATTCCCTAGAGCTTTAAGGAATATTGATTGGCTAGAACTTGCCTTGACACTTGCTACCATCTTTATTATTTATGGCTTTAAACGAATAACAACGGTAATCCCAAGTGCGCTTGTTGCCTTAATTGTAGTTTCTGGAGTGGCCTATGGGTTTGATTTAAAATACAGACCTATTGAACAAATACCAAGCGGTTTTCCTCAGCTTAATCTTCGAATTTTTACGAATCTAGACCTGAATTCGGTTTCACCTTACATATTTACAGCAC
>CAZWVO010000287.1:0-3721 GCA_964637535.1 uncultured Flavobacteriaceae bacterium | reverse complement strand
ATTTTACATTAAAAAAGTAGCCTCCTAATCCTGAATTATACGCTATCTTTACAGTACTAAAAAACCAAATACCCTGTAATGGATTTTATAAAACGTCTAGGTTACTTTCTAGTAGGACTAAGTCTTGGTATTGTATTTCTAACCTTTTTTTTAAAGAAAAAAAGCCAAGAAACTGGAGTAGAATTCTGTTATCTCCCTAACTGTAGAGTGCTTAAAGATATACGCTCCAAATCAGTGAATTACTCCGATGCTGTAAATACCATGATTACGAATAAAACCATTGATTCTGCTGCTATTGCGCATTTCTTTTTTGAGGGCGATATTGATTTTAGTAAAAGTGATACGGAATCTAATCCGTGTAAAACGTATATTATTGAGGCTTTGGTTAAAGAAAAGCCAGCCGTACTTACCGTAAAGAACTGTAAAAAGAAAATGGTGGTAGAAAGTGTAGAGTTCTAAAGAAGAACGATAAAATTAAATTTTTCTACGTTTACGTTCTTTTTTAAGCAAGGCTAACTCCCTATTGGTTTGTCCTGCAACGGAAGTGTTTTCCTCCGCCCTTCGAATTAAATACGGCATCACATCTCGTACTGGTCCGTAAGGCAAATACTTGGCCACATTATATCCGTTATTGGTGAGGTTAAAGGAAATATGATCACTCATCCCATAAAGTTGGCCAAACCATATTCTAGGATCCTTTGCAACTATATTGTGTTGTTCCATTAACTGTATCAACAACATACAACTCTCTTCATTATGCGACCCCGCAAAAACCGAAATTGTATCAATATGTGCTATCATATATTTTATTGCTTCATTAAAATTATCGTCGGTAGCCTGTTTAGAAGCACATATTGGTGTTGGATAGTTATACGCTTCTGCGCGTTCATTTTCTTTTTCCATATAGGCACCCCGCACTACCTTAATTCCAATTTTAAAATTGTCCTTTTTCGCCCTTACCAAGAGGCGTTTTAGATAATCCATTCTATCCCAACGGTACATTTGCAAGGTATTAAATACAATAGCTTTTTTTGTATTGTATTTTCGCATCATATCCAACACCAAGTTATCTGCAGCTTCCTGAATCCAACTTTCTTCTGCATCTACCAAAAGCGCTACATCTAATTCATGAGCCCTTCTACACACTTCATCAAACCTACCTACTATTCTATTCCATTCTGCTTCTTCCGTTTCATTTAAGGGAACGCCCTTACTTACTTTTTCATACAAAGCAAAGCGTCCAAAACCGCTAGGTTTAAAAACAGCAAAAGGAATAGCATCCTTGGCTTTCACAAAATTTAGAATGTGTACAATCTTTTTTAGTGCAAAATCAAACTGAGCCTCATCTTCCTTACCCTCTACAGAATAGTCCAAAACCGAACATACTCCCTTTTGATACATGCGGTCTATTACCACCAAACAATCTTCTTCATTAACACCACCACAGAAATGATCAAAAACGGTTGCTCGTATAAGCCCGTCTACCGGGAGATGTGCTTTTAAAGCAAAGTTGGTCACCGCGGTACCTATTTTAACCAACGGTTCATTAGCAATCATTTTAAAAAGAAAATACGCCCGTTCCAGTTCAGAATCGGTCTTTAGTGAAAAAGCTATTGCAGTATCCTCAAAAATTGAGCTCATAGTTAAGAATTTCCGAATCCCTCAAATATAATCACAGAAATTATATTATTATAACTAAAATTAGCCTTTATTTTGTAGCATTAAAGAAGATAATTATATGGATTCTATTACAACAACTACCTATGCCATACACTTTAACAACGTTGCATACACTATGTTGAACAAACATTTAGAGGAATCCAATTACTCCAAGGTTTTTATTATTGTAGATGAAAACACCCATAACTATTGCTTAGCACAGTTTATGGCCAGTATACATGTAGATTGCCCCTTTGAAATTATTGAAATTGAAGCTGGAGAGCTTCATAAAACGATAACCACCTGTACTCATGTTTGGGAAGCCATGTCTGAATTGGATGGAGATAGAAAAAGTCTAGTGATTAACCTAGGCGGAGGGGTGATAACAGATTTGGGTGGGTTTGTAGCTTCGGCATTTAAAAGAGGTATAGCGTTTATAAACGTTCCTACCACTTTACTTGCTATGGTAGATGCTTCTGTTGGCGGTAAAACTGGAGTGGATCTTGGCATGCTTAAAAATCAAATTGGGGTAATTAACCAGCCCAAGATGGTTTTAATTATACCTGAATTTTTAGCGACTTTAGATGAACGACAACGAAATAGTGGTTTCGCAGAAATGTTAAAACACGGATTAATAGCTGATGCTGCCTACTGGGAACAGTTAAAAAACCTCCAGTCTTTTGCCGAAATAAAGGGAGCGATATCATATTCTATACGCATTAAAAATAAGGTGGTACAGCAAGACCCCACGGAACAGAACATACGTAAGGTTCTAAATTTTGGACATACTTTAGGACACGCAATAGAGTCGTATTTTTTAGATCACCCAGAATATAAGATGTTGTTACATGGGGAGGCCATTGCAGCAGGTATGGTATTAGAAGGGTTTTTATCTGAACAACTTACCGGACTATCTACGGAACACAGAGATACTATTAAAACAACTTTTTTAAAGCGGTTTGGAAAGTTAAATTTCTTAGATAGTGATATTGAAGCAATTCTCGAACTATTAAAGTTTGATAAAAAAAATTCTCATGGAAATATCAACTTTGTATTATTGAAAACTCTGGGAGAAGCCATTTATGATATTCAAGTGCCCGCAAATTTATTGAACGCCTCATTTGCTTACTACAAAGAATAGTATATACACCTACTAAAATTACCCGTTTACAACTCTTTCTCTTTTTTAAAACCAAAATTGTATAGTTTAGGTAATGTTACCAAATACTGGGAAAACCAACCCAGAAAACCATAACCTAAACCAAATACAACTATGAAACGCATATTAATTGATTACAAGAAATTAAACCACGAGTTAGGCGCACTATTAGTAGATAGCTATCCTCACGGATATGGCGATAACGATATTATTACCTTCAAAAATATTCATGGAGAACTCATTGAAGCAGTAGAGCTTCGCACGCAGGATGCGCTCTACTTGGTTAAAATAAGTAAAAGCTTATCTAACTTCATTGCAAATTTTGACAATATTGTAATTAAAGAACTAAAAGAAAATCCAATTTCTAAGCAAGCGGCTGAATTTAATTCTGATTTAGAGTCAGTAGAGGATTACTAACCTCTAGCTAAGCTTATAGGTACCGTTCTCGTATTATATTGGCATGGTGTTTTTGGTGTGCGCATACCATAAAACCTAAGGCACCAACACTCATTTTAGCTCCGCTGGCAGTTCCCAATTGTTGTAACCTTTCTTGACTAAAAGTGGCAAATAAGGTTAGGCTAGCTTTACGTACAGCAATAAACTCCATTAGCAAACTCTCATTACTCCTATTGGCAGCATCTGAAGTGGGCACGTAGTCGTCCTGCTCAAAACCAACTATTGGAGTTGTATCGTTTCTTCCAAAACGCAACGCCCTGTATTGAAATATGCGTTCTGTATCAATTATATGTAGTAATGCTTCCGCTACCGTCCATTTATCCGCGTCATAAGCGTAATGAAGTTTGGCCTCTGGAATAATCTTTAGCAAAGAGGTGAAATCCTTTATTCCTTCACTTAAGGTATCCAATAATTCTGCATTTTCTGGAAGTTGTTCTAGATATCCAC
>CAZWVO010000286.1:0-3728 GCA_964637535.1 uncultured Flavobacteriaceae bacterium | reverse complement strand
GGTTAGTGTTTAGTATGGCTTATCAATAAAAGAAACCCTGATGGAAGCATCAGGGTTTTATATTTATATCTGGATTTAGACAGGATCACAATACCTAAAAAACACCATTATTAGCAGGCTTTGACTAGTACTACGCCTAACAAGCTTCATGTTAAATTTCGTTAAAAGACAGCCATTCTCGTAACATATTCTCTTTTTGAGCGTCAATTAAGTAACATCAATCAAAACGAATAGTAATGCATAACTGATCTCTTACTGGGGCATCACCGCTGTTGCCACCATAGCACGCTAGATCACGAAATATTTATCGAAACCGACAAGAATTTTAAAAAATTACCCATGCTGATGCGCTGTAATTTAGAGGGTTGGTTGGTTTTCTCTTACAACGTATCAGCAAAAAACCCTGACGGCAACGTCAGGGTTTTGTATTCGTAGAATAAAATGAGTTACCATCTAATAATAGCACTTCCCCATGTAAAGCCGCTTCCAAAGGCCGCAAGAACTACAACGTCTCCTTCCTTCACTTTTCCGGCCTGCCATGCTTCCGTTAGGGCTATTGGTATAGAGGCCGCAGTAGTATTCCCGTAGTTCATAATGTTATTAAACACCTGATCATCTTGTAGTCCAAATTTCTTTTGTATGAATTGAGAAATTCTAAGGTTAGCTTGGTGCGGCACCAATAAGTTAATATCCTCTGGCGTTAGTGCATTTTTTTGCAGTCCTTCCATAATAACTTCACTAAACCGCACTACCGCGTTTTTAAATACAAACTGACCATTCATATACGGAAAATACGATTCATCATCAGGATCATTATCTGCAATAATATCATTTACCCAACGGCTACCCATACCAGGCGCAATAAGAGAAAGTTCCTCTGCATGCTGCCCTTCCGAATGTAGGTGTGTAGACAACAAACCTTTGGATTTGTCCTCTTCTCTACTTAATACCGCAGCACCTGCTCCATCACCAAAAATAACCGAAACTCCGCGCCCACGGGTAGTCATATCAAGGCCATGAGAATGTAATTCAGAGCCTATGACAAGTATATTCCTGTACATGCCGCTTTTAATATATTGGTCTGCAACCGAGATGGCATATATAAAACCAGAACATTGATTTCTAATATCTAAGGCTCCTACAGTTTTTATCCCTAAATCTCGTTGTACTAGTACTCCTGGTCCAGGAAAATAATAATCTGGACTCAGGGTTGCAAAAATGATAAAGTCTATCTGATCTTTATCTATACCAGCTCTTTCTATAGCTATTTTAGCTGCCTTTACCCCCATTGTAGTGGTGGTATTGCCATCTCCTTTAAGCACGTGACGGCGTTCCTTTATTCCGGTACGCTCTTGAATCCAGGCATCACTAGTTTCCATTACTTTAGACAAAGCATCGTTAGTCACTATATTTTCGGGCACATAGTGGCCCAATCCACTGATCTTTGAGTTGTACATATTAAGTTGAAAGTTCTTTTATATTGTTGGTTAACCTATATCTAATATAGGTAAAAAAACTAAGATAAAAAGGTGGGTTTAGTGTTGTATTAATCCAAATACTTCTGAAAACTGTTAACCGTTATTGTGGCGTTAAGATCATGTAAAAGGCTGTAAAGACCGAAAAAAGTGCGATTTAAGTATAAAAAGTGTTTAGAACCCCTATTACCATTCATTTTTCTAATTTGATCATCCTTAGCGTAATGCTCACTTAATTCCGCTATTCTATTCCAAAAGTCGCCCTCGCCAAAATTGAATTTTTCTTTATTAAAAGGCAATGTAAATAGGCTAAGCATCTCTTTAAACATTGCTTTAAAGAAATGAAGTTCTTGAGGAGAATCTGTAGGGGTCAAAATTTCTAGCTCGTATAGCTTTTCCATGAAGATAGTGTCATTAGCGATATTTTCCTCTTTTGCCAATTCAAAATAGGGGTAGTAGAAGTCGTCTGGTATTTCCTTGATACAACCAAAATCAATGGCAACTAGCGTATTATTTTTATCTACTAGGAAGTTACCGGGATGCGGATCTGCATGCACTTTTCTCAATCCATGTATCTGAAACATATAAAAATCCCATAACGCTTGTCCAATTTGATTTCCTTGGTTCAAGGTAAAAGATTGTTTGGTAAACTCACTTAGGTGCTGTCCGTCCATCCAATCCATGGTAAGGATACGTGCACTAGATAATGCTTCATAGTACTTTGGAAATTTTATCCCAACAATGGATTCGCATGCCCTTGTTATTTCTTGACTTTGACGCAACTCCAGTTCGTAATCCGTTTCTTCTAACAACTTACGCTCTACCTCTCTAAAATACTTATCCGTATCCTTACCTTTTAGATTAAACATACGAAGTGCTATGGGTTTAACTAAGGCTAAATCACTACTAATACTTTGGGCTACTCCAGGATACTGAATTTTAACCGCAAATAGCTTACCGTCTATGCTAGCTTTGTGAACTTGACCAATACTGGCCGCATTGATGGCATCTTTTTCAAAAACATCAAAAATAGCTTCTGGATAGCGCCCTAGATACTTTTTAAACGTTTTTCTAACTAAGGGTGCAGATAATGGGGGAACAGAA
Source organism: uncultured Flavobacteriaceae bacterium (assembly GCA_964637535.1). Taxonomy (GTDB): domain Bacteria; phylum Bacteroidota; class Bacteroidia; order Flavobacteriales; family Flavobacteriaceae; genus CANMSI01. The sequence continues at coordinate 1,149 of CAZWVO010000286.1, read as the reverse complement.
AATTGAGAAAGCGAAAATTTATCTGTATACGCCTTGGGCAACATATTTTTTTCCATACTCAACATCTGAGCCATCTTTAGTGCGCTGCCTTTTAAACTTTTTAGTCCGTCATAAATATCCTCCGCATTATTTTGGTTGAGTTCGTCCTTGCTAATATCTGGGTTTACTAATTTTTTTCCATAAAATTTTGCATAATTACCGCCGATCTTAATTCCTGTTCGCACAAGCTTTCCAGCTCTTTCAATTTTTCCTGTAGGTATGTTATCTAACGTTTTCATGAACAGTTTAATAAATTGGGATTGTTACGGTAGACCAGTATCTGGCTACTGCAGTACGAACTATGCAAAATTTTCCTTAAACAAGAACTTACCAAAATCTATGATGCTCTCTAGTGGGGTATTTTCGAAAACATCAAAAATAGTCTTCACAGATTTTTCTATGGCCATATCTGTTTTTTCAAAAGCAGCAGAATTATCTTCCATCCAAAATTTCAGTAAAAAAAGTAACTGCACCCAAGCTCCCTCAGAAAAGAGCTGCGGGCTGCGTCGAGTAATTTTATAGTTTTTTTCAGTATTTGCCTCTTGGATAAGCGCAGAAACAAAGACTTTATACCCCATTCTAAGTCCTTTCAATTGTACTGCACTTTTTAACACATTGCGATGCTCTTTTAAAACAAATAGAATGTAGCTTCTATTTAAGGTAAGTGACTCAAAAAAAGTAAAAAAATAGGTGAGCATTTTATCCCTATTACTGTAACTGTCAAACTCTTTGTTTTTCTGAAGTAATGCTAAGGTGTTCAAATGAAATTTTTCCCAAATTGCTTTCTGAAGGCCTTCAAAAGAACCAAAATGCTGATAAAATACTTCCTCTTGTAATTTGTGATCTGAACAAAACTTAAACACCGACTTCGGAAACCTTTCATTTAATAAGACCTCATCCATATAGCATTTTATGATCTGATTGTCTGAAACTATTTTTTCTTTTGATTTCGTAGCCATGTTAGTTTGTTTAAAATTTTATTATAAAATATAAACGATAGTATGTAAATGTATGAAGAATAAATCAAGGATATGTGTTGAAAAACGCGCCTCCGGGGGAGAAGGCACGTTTTTAAACAACCTAACCAATAAATAAACAAATAAATTATAG
>CAZWVO010000285.1:0-3756 GCA_964637535.1 uncultured Flavobacteriaceae bacterium | reverse complement strand
GTAGGTCGTCGCCTTCTTTGAACCCCGACATTCGTTAGAATCGTCGGGGTTTTTTTGTACCTCTTTTTTAAGAAAGGCAACACATCCAAAGATCCCTCTAAAGCAGTTGATGCTTAAAATGATAGGGTTTATGGAATACATGGATTATAGACCCGTCTGCCGGTAGTTAGATTCGCTTTATCAGATATTTGTTTTCATGGGAATCAAGGGCAAGGGCACACCATTACCGCTGTAGCAATTCTCTAAATTGGTAAAACAAACGCTCTATAAGCCTCAAATCTTCAGTTATAATATCTGCCTGACCCTTCATTTCTTGTTTAAATACAATGGGTTTATCGTACGAAGTGACCAAGGGCTCAGGAATGGCCACATCTACAATATAAATACCACTGGCATCAGAGGTGGCAGAAATACGCTCTACAGTGCCTTTAAGTACGCCAAATTCGTATTGCGGATAGTCAAAAAGACTTAGGTTTACCGTTTGCCCCACTTGTATTTTACCTGCGTTGTTTGTAGGGGTTTTAAGTTTCGCTACAAAGGGAGAATTGGCCTTGGGGAGTACAGAAAAAATAAGATCACCACTATTTACCGTTTGGTTGGTGTTCCAATAATTGAGAAAAGAGACTTTTCCTTCCATATTGGAAATAAAGACATAGTTAAGTTCCCAATCTTTAATGCTTTTTTTAAGCTGATTGTAGGCTTGTAACACATTTTTTAGTAAACGAATGTCTTCCCTGGTTTTATTGAACTCTGTACCTTTAGACGTGTTTTCTGCATTACTAACAGCCTCTCTTAGTTGGGAAACGGTAACCCCCGAACTTTGGTAGTTTCGTTGCGCATTTAAATATTCGAGTTCCTTGTTCTCATAATCCTGGGCAGAGATAATTCCTTTGTTGTACAGCCCTTGGTTGCGTTCCAAGTCTTTCTTTTTAAAAGCGAGTTCTGCCTTGCTAAGCGCGCGCTGCGCAATTTGATTTCCTAACCTACTTTTTAACTCGGCCAAGGAAATGGTATTGGCTAAGGCTTCATTAGAAAAAGGTTGTAGATCCTTGTTTAAGGTATACTGAAAATACGCATTCTCAAACTGGGCAAAATCAGTTTCTATATCGCCTAGAAACAATAAGGGAAGATCATCAAAAGGAAAATATACCTGTTCCTTATTCATCGGTAGCGTATCCATTATTGCTTTAAGTAAGTACACATCGTTAAAAACCGCAGTGTTTTCGAGTACGGCTAAAACGGTTCCAGTATGTACGTCTTGTTTATCTACTACCAAAAGCGTGTCTATTTTACCCGTAATTTTTGCATATTCTTTTTGTGGTGGTATTTGGGTAGTAAGCGTAGCCTCTGTGGTTACCACATCTGGGTAGGTAATAAACCAAGACATGGCTATAAGCAGGAGAATAAGCGCTAAGAAAAGCAAATTTCCGTATCGAATAATCCACGGCGGAATATGCGAAAGGATATCGTTTACCTCCTCACTTCGTAATACTATGTCATTTTCTTCCTGTGGCATGTGTTATCTATAATGCGCAATTTGTATGTTTTAACTTCCCAGTTCCAATTGATTTTTTACCAAATGATAATAACTTCCCTTTTTATTGGTTAGGGTTTTATGATCTCCTATCTCCGTAATTTTACCGCCCTCGAGTACTACAATCTGATCTGCATTTTTAACCGTACTTAAGCGGTGCGCTATTACTACAACGGTTTTATGCTTAAAAAAGGCTTGTAAGTGATTCATGATTTCCTTTTCATTATTGGCGTCAAGAGCAGACGTAGCTTCATCAAAGAAGAGGCAGTCCGGGTTTTTATAGACTGCTCTTGCAATAAGAACACGTTGCTTTTGCCCTGTACTAAGCCCCAGGCCTTCCATCCCTATTTTGGTGTTATAAGATAAGGGTAATTCTTCTATAAAACTTTTAATATTAGCTACGGTTACCGCGTGTACTAGCTTTTCTTTGTCTATAACATCTTCCCCTACAGCAATATTTTTGGCTATGGTATTGCTGAAAATATACCCTTCTTGCATCACTACCCCACAATGTTGCCTCCAGCTTTTATGTGAGAGTTGTTGCATGGGAATGCCCCCAACGGTAATTTCGCCTTCTTGCGGCTCATAAAATTTGAGCAAGAGTTTCATTAGGGTAGTTTTGCCGCTACCACTGGGGCCTACAATGGCTGTTGTTTTATGTTTAGGAAAAATAAGACTAATGTTTTTAAGAACGGTCTCTTCCATTCCTGGGTACTGAAAACTCACGTTTTGCAACTCAAAATTGAGGTGTTCTGGCAGTTCCTTGCGTTTTTCCTGCCCAATTTCTTCGTCTTGCTTATTGTGAATTTCCGAAAGGCGTTCCAAAGATATTTTGGCGTCTTGCAGTTCCTGAACAAAACTTATCAGTTCTGATATGGGACCGTTTAGCTGCCCTACAATATAGGAAATGGCAAGAAGCATTCCCAAGGTAATATCACCGTCAATGACCAGCTTGGCAGAGAGCACCGTAATGATAATATTCTTAAACTCATTTATAAACCCGGAGCCTACACTTTGGTATTGGTTTAGGGTTAGGCCTTCCATAGAAATTTTAAAGAGTCGCGCTTGCAAGTGTTCCCAATCCCAACGGTGTTGTTTTTCGGCATTATGCATCTTTATTTCCTGCATGCCATTAATCAATTCTATCACCTTGCTCTGTTCCTGACTTACCTGAGAAAATTGCTTGTAATCTAGAACCCTTCTTTTTTTAAGAAAGAGCACTATCCAAGCAAAATACAAGACGCTACCCAACAAAAACACCCCAAAAATAAGAAGGTTGTAATAGGCTAAAACCAAGCCAAACACCACCAGGTTAATGAGCGAAAAAAGGACGTTTAAAGAAGAAGAAGTTAAGATACGTTCAATACGGGCGTGGTCATTAATACGTTGCAAGATATCTCCCGTAAGCCGGGTGTCAAAAAAGGCAATGGGCAGGTTCATTAATTTAATAAAGAAGTCCGAGATAAGTGAAATGCTAATGCGCGTACTAAGGTGTAATAGTATCCACCCTCTAATTACCTGTACCCCAGTTTTTCCAAAAAAGAGAAACAGCTGAGCCGCCAGAATAAGGTATACAAAATGGATGTCCTGGTTTTTGATACCCACATCAACAATACTTTGGGTTAAAAAGGGAGCAATAAGCTGCAAGAGACTCCCAGCAATAAGACCAAACACCAACTGCAGTAAAAACTTTTTGTACTTAATAAGATACGTAAAGAGAAAGCTAAAATTAAGGGTGTCTGTGGTATTGTTAAACTCCGTATTGTAAAATTTTGGAGTAGGTTCTAGCAATAAAGCTATTCCTTCTTCAGTAGTTTCGGTAGCGTTATTGCCTATCCAATGCTTTAAGAATTCCTTTTTAGAATAGCTCAGCAACCCATGAGCAGGGTCAGAAATATAAAAGGTATCTCCTTTTATTTTATAGAGGACCACAAAGTGATTCTTATTCCAATGCAAAATACAAGGCATGGGCACTTCTAAGAACTGCAGCAAATTTACCTTAGCAGGCAGGGTACGTAACCCAATGGCTTCTGCGGCATTGGTTAACCCTTGCAGGGTGCTGCCTAGGCGGGTAGTTTCTGTTAGCGTTCTTAGCTCTTGTATGGATATGCCTTTCCCGTAGTGCTTTGCAACAATTTTAAGGGCTGTGGGGCCACAGTCTTTAGCATCGTATTGTTTATAATGTGGAAAGGGTTTTGGCATTGATTGGACAAGCGTTAGAA
>CAZWVO010000284.1:0-3763 GCA_964637535.1 uncultured Flavobacteriaceae bacterium | reverse complement strand
CACTAGTAACCCTGCAATTCTAAAATTTGAAAGTAATAATCTTATTACCAAACATACAAGTTATGAATTTAAAAATATTGATGAGGCTAAGAATTCTCCTTTAGCGCAACAGTTGTTTCACCTTCCCTTTATAAAAACGGTCTTTGTCTCTACCAATTTTATTGCCTTAGAACGGTTTGATATTGTTTCTTGGGACGATGTAAAAGATGAAGTAGCGCAACAGCTTGTAGAGTATTTGAATAATGGAGGCCCGGTGGTGCAGGAAGAAGAGCAGCCACAGAAAGTAGCGATTACCATGTATGCAGAAGTTACTCCCAATCCCGCAGTGATGAAATTTGTGGCTAATAAACGTTTAGCACCCACCAGTTTTGAGTTTAAAAATATTGATGATGCTAAAGATTCTATACTTGCTCAAACGCTTTTTCAATTACCCTTTGTAAAAGAAGTGTTTTTTGATGAAAACTATGTTTCTGTTACCAAATATGATGTAGCAGAGTGGGAAGAAGTAACCATGGAATTGCGTGATCTCATAAGAAATTTTATTGCAGATGGCAAAGAGATTGTATCTAAAAATGCCATCGCAAGTCAAACTGCAGAAGCGCCTAAAACGCAGCTACAAAACGAAAACTTAGATGACACTTCCAAACAGATTATTGATATTTTGGAAGAATATGTTAAACCTGCAGTTGCTTCTGACGGAGGTAATATTTTATTTAAATCCTACGAGCCAGAAAGTAAAACGGTTAATGTTATTTTGCAAGGGGCCTGTAGCGGTTGTCCATCATCTACCTTTACGCTAAAAAATGGAATAGAAACCATGCTTAAAAATATGATGGGTGATAAGGTATCCGAAGTTGTAGCACTTAACGGTTGATTTCCGAAGAATTTTCTTCTGGTTCTCTGTATTATTTATTATTTTGGTCTAAATCATAAAAACTATAATTATATGGCAATTTTAAAAGTAATTGAAGTATTAGCAAATTCAGATACCAGTTGGGAAGATGCTACTAAAAAAGCGGTAGCGCAAGCTTCTAAATCTGTAAAAAACATCCGTTCAGTATATATTCAGGATCAAAGTGCTATCGTAAAAGATGGTGCAGTAGCTGAGTTTAGAGTAAACGTAAAACTTACTTTTGAAGTTAAATAACTTCCGTTTAAACATAGACAAAAGCGCTCCATTAAAGAGCGCTTTTTTTGTATTCCAGCAATGGGTATATAGCCCTTTTTAAAGATGAACGTGTACTGCAATTCTCATGACACATAAACACACTAATGCATTAATTAAAGAGAGCAGTCCCTATTTACTGCAACATGCGCATAATCCGGTAAATTGGGAAGCATGGAGCAACACAGTACTAACCCGCGCCAAAGAAGAAAATAAACCTATTCTTATAAGCATAGGATACGCCGCTTGTCATTGGTGTCATGTTATGGAAAAAGAATGTTTTGAAGATGCAGAAGTAGCAGCAGTGATGAACGCGCATTTTATTTGCATTAAAATAGACCGAGAAGAGCGCCCAGATGTAGATCATATTTATATGGATGCGCTCCAAATGATGACTGGCAGTGGGGGTTGGCCACTCAACATTATAGCCCTCCCCAACGGAAAACCTTTTTGGGGTGCCACCTACGTTCAAAAAGAACAATGGATACAGGCATTAGGCCAACTAGCAGGGCTTTATAACAACCAATCGGGAAAAGTTATTGAGTACGCCAATAAACTAGCCCAAGGTATTGTGGCCATAAACCTTGTAGAAACACCAACTACTCAAACCGTTCTTGGGCTGGATCAGCTACATACATCGGTACAAAAATGGGCTGGATACTTTGATACATTTATGGGGGGTTACAAACGCGCACCCAAATTTATGATGCCCGGAAACCTAGACTTTCTTTTGCACTATGGCACACGGCAACAGCACACCGTCGTATTAGATTACGTAAATACCACGCTTACAAAAATGGCTTATGGAGGTATTTTTGATCATGTAGGAGGCGGTTTTTCTAGATATGCTGTAGATACCAAATGGCATATACCGCATTTTGAAAAGATGTTATACGACAATGGGTTACTTATTAGTCTATACGCTAAGGCTTATGCTGCAACCAAGAACGAATTATATAAGCGTGTAGTAGAAAGTACCATTGCATTTGTAGAAGCCGAGTTAATGAGTCCTGAAGTTGCTTTTTATTCTTCGCTAGATGCTGATAGCCTAAACACGGAAGGAACCTCCGAAGAAGGAGCTTATTACGTGTGGACCGTAGAAGAACTCACTACAGCGCTAGGTGAGGATTTTGAAACGTTTAAGGCGTATTACAACATTAACTCTTACGGACATTGGGAACATCATAATTATGTACTCATCAGAGATGCCTCGGATGCAGAAATTGCAAAAAGATTAGCCCTTTCCGAAGCGGATTTATATACGCGTATTACTCAGAACTTAGCTACGTTAAAACAAATAAGAGATCAAAGGACGAGACCAGCCTTAGATGATAAAATTTTAACCTCGTGGAACGGTTTAATGCTCAAAGGATTGACCGATGCCTACAGATATCTTGGCAATGCACATTACCTTAGTCTAGCAAGACAAAATGCCTCTTTTCTTTTGAATTCTATGGTACAAAAAGACGGTTCTTTGTGGCATAACCATAAAAATGGAAAAAGTAGTATTACGGGTTACCTAGAGGACTATGCCAGTTGTATTGATGCCTTTATTGGTCTTTATGAAGTTACTTTGGAAGAACAATGGTTGCAGCAAGCTAAGGACTGGACAGATTACTGCCTTCTTCAATTTAGAGACCCTAAGAGTAAGCTTTTCTTTTTTACCCCTAAAACAGACGCTTATGTGATCCGAAGAACCATAGAAAAAGCAGACAATGTAATACCAGGGTCTAACTCCATTATGGCCAACAATCTATTTAAACTTGGACATCTGTATGCGACTAAGAATTACAGTAATATAGCTAAAGAAATGCTTCTTGCTGTACAAGAAAATATGAGTGAACGTCCAGAGAATTATGGACATTGGATGCATTTATGGCTGCATATAAATACGCCTTTTTATGAGGTTGCCGTAATTGGTTCTGAATACCTGCAAAAATTAAAGGCCCTACAGTTTCATTACCTTCCCAACAGTCTATTTTGCGGTGCTAAAAAGGAAGGGCAATTGCCCTTATTACAAAATAGATCCCAAAGTGGAAAAACCCCAATTTATATTTGTGAAGAAGGTAGTTGTAAACTTCCTGTAGCCGATGTTCAGGCTGCTTTGACCCAAATACAAGCTTCTGCTAAAGATTAATAGCAATTTATTGGCTACTTTCTTGATAAGACTCTAGTTTTTTTCTTGCTTTGCACCAGAAACCACGCAATGGAGAAATTTACAGACTACAAACAGCATATTTCCAACGCTATTGATTGGATATGGGAGGCCTTACCCAACTTAATTTTGGCGGTTGTTATTTTTATTATCGGATTATGGATAATAAAATTTTTGAACAAAATGGTGCACCGTTTTTTTGAAGTTAAAGATTACGATCCCACCTTAGAAGCTTTTTTACAAAGTTTTATTCGCATTGCCCTTAAGGTGCTGCTTTTTGTACTTATAGTAACGCAATTAGGGGTAAAATCTTCTTCTTTAGTAGCTATTATTGGAGCAGCCGGATTAGCCATTGGGTTAGCCTTACAAGGATCCCTTGCGAATTTTGCTGGAGGCATGCTTATTTTACTCTTTAAACCTTTTAAAATAGGTGATTTTATTTC
>CAZWVO010000283.1:0-3782 GCA_964637535.1 uncultured Flavobacteriaceae bacterium | reverse complement strand
AACTCAGAAAGCTGATCATCGCGAACGACAAGAGAGATATAATAAGATAAAAGAGAGTGTAGCCGAACGTTATATAATTTTATATGGACTTTCATTAGGTTCCGGTTTTGCTACAATATTAGCTTCTATGAATAATCCTAGAATGCTCATTTTAGATGCTCCATATTACAGTTTAAGTAAGGTGGCAAAAAAATACATTCCTTTCATGCCTCTGTCGTTACTCATAAAATTCCCTATGCCAACATATAAGTGGTTAAAATATGTAAAATGCCCCGTTCATATTATTCATGGTACAGATGACCAACTCATACCGTATAAAACAAGTGTAAAACTTTCCAAGATTCAACCAGATAGCACAAGGCTGTATACGGTAATAGGAGGGGGGCATAAGAATTTAAATACCTTTGAATCGTATCATAAAATGTTGAGTGAAATTATTTATTCTACGCCCTCAAAAGTAGATTTAAATGGTTCTAGTATGGACGTTAAACAAGGGTTAAAAAAAATCAATGCAAAAGCTTAAGCGTTTTCTTAAATGGGCTTTAGGTCTTATAGTTATCTTTATTATTATGCTTTATTCTTTTCAGGAAAAGTTAATTTTCCATCCCACAACCTTGGACCAAAATTATTCGTTTAAATTTTCGGCTCCGGCGATTGAGTTTAACCTTAATTCTCCTGATGGAGCCAAACTTAATGCACTTCATTTTAAGCAGGAAAACCCAAAAGGAATTATTCTATATTTTCATGGTAATGCCGGAGATCTATCCAGATGGGGGTATATGGGAGTTCCGTTTGCGGAAAAAGGGTATGATGTTATCATTATGGACTATAGAACCTATGGTAAAAGTACCGGTAAACTTAGTGAAGCAGCTTTACATGCTGATGCGGTATTGTTCTATGAATATGTAAATGAACTATATCCTAATATACCTATTATTTTGTATGGTAGATCCTTAGGAACGGGAATAGCGACAAGACTAGCTTCTGTGTATACTCCTGATAAACTCATTTTAGAAACTCCCTATTACAGTCTATTAGATGTAGCTAAGAAACATTTTCCTTTTTTACCTCTAAAATGGCTTTTAAAATATAGGTTTGACTCCTACAGCTATATTCAAAAAGTATCCTGTCCTATTACCATTTTTCATGGCACTGATGATACCATAGTTCCTTATACTTCTGGCAAAAAACTGTATGACGCTATACCACATCAAAACAGAAAATTAATTACTATAGATGGAGGAGAGCATAACAATTTAGCTGCTTATGAAGCGTATCATAAGGGTCTGCTAACGGCACTAAACTATGCAAATAAATCAGAAGATAAATAACGGTCTCCCCGGTCACATACAATAGAAACAATTACACCACTTTCTAGGCTGTTTGCCAATCTGATCGCTGCCGTTGCAGCACCTCCACTGCTCATTCCTGAAAAAATACCCTCTTCTTCAGCCAAACGTTTAGCCATATGTACAGCTTCTTCTTGGTCCACTTCAAAAATCTGATCTACCTTAGTGGCATCAAAAATTTTAGGAAGGTATTCTTGAGGCCATTTCCGGATTCCAGGGATACTGGTACCATCTTTTGGTTGCACTCCAACAATTTGCACTTCCTTATTTTGTTCCTTAAGAAAAGTAGATGTTCCCATAATGGTTCCTGTAGTCCCCATTGCCGATACAAAATGGGTGATGGTGCCTTGGGTATCTTGCCATATTTCTGGTCCAGTAGTTCCATAATGCGCTTTCCAATTGTCATTATTTCCAAACTGATTAAGCATGTAAAAACCATCCTTGGTAACCTTAGATGCAGCGTAATCCCGTGCTCCTTCTATTCCCTTTTCAGATGACGTTAAGGTAACTTTGGCTCCATATGCTTTCATAGTTTGAACCCGCTCTTTGGTAGCGTTTTCTGGCATAACCAACTCAATATCCAATTTGAAAATGCCAGCAATCATTGCCAAGGCAATTCCGGTATTTCCACTGGTAGCTTCAATAAGTCTGGTTTCTTTGGTAATAGTACCACGCTCCATGCCACTTTTAATCATGTTATAAGCAGCTCTATCCTTAACACTTCCTCCGGGATTATGCCCTTCTAATTTAAAGTACAATTTTACCTTAGGATTCGAATTAAGTTGCTTTGATAATACTAAAGGCGTATTTCCAATGAGATCAATAATACTATGGGACATGTGGTGCGGTTTTTATTTTTATTTCTGGTTTATGAAATACTGTAGAATTGGCAGGTACTGAAGCCGTAATCCAAGCATTTCCTCCTATAATGCTATTTTCACCAATAATGGTATCACCGCCTAAAATGGTAGCATTTGCGTAGATAGTGACATTGTTTTCAATAGTAGGATGTCTTTTTGTTTTTTGGAGTTTTTTAGCAACGTAAAGTGCTCCTAAAGTAACCCCTTGATATACCTTTACATTGTCATGAATAATGGCAGTTTCTCCTATGACTACTCCTGTAGCGTGATCTATAAAAAACGAATTTCCAATATGCGCTCCAGGATTAATATCTACTCCTGTTTGCCTGTGCGCATATTCTGTCATTAATCTTGGAACTAAGGGAAACCCTTCTTTATATAGCTCATGTGCTAATCGGTAAATGGCAATGGCATAAAAGCCAGGGTAAGCCATATAAACCTCTTCTATAGATAGTGAAGCTGGATCGCAATTTACAATAGCTTCGGCATCTAGGTTTAACTTCTCTAAAATTTCAGGAAGCTTGCTTAAGTATCCTTCCCAGAGTTTTTTACAAGGCTTATCTGCCTCCCAACAAGCCAATTCTACCAATTCGTCAAAGCGGTGCTCTAAAACCTCTAAATTAATATCTACCGGTGTTTCTATATCAAACAGCGTGTAAAATAAAGTATTCGTAAATTCTTCTACTTTGTCTTTTAGACGAAACCGTAAGTTAGGTTGTTTCTTATGTTGTTGTATTCTGCTTATCACAGCCGACTTATTCATACGTTCTAAAATTAATAATCAAAATTAACCAAATAGAACAAATGCGAAAACTGTAAAAAGGTTAACTTTAGCATAAACTAATTTAGTTCTTAGAGAAGTATGCCAAATACGATGATTAGTAAAGAAACCCTGCTTTTTTTAGACACCTTAAAAAACAATAATAATAGGGAGTGGTTTACAGCTAATAAAAACACTTTTAAAGCACTTGAAACAGAAGTGAAAGGGTTTCTGGAAGTGGTAAAAGAAAAAATGGAGGAGCATGATGAAATTGAAAAACTTAAACTGTTTCGGATTTATAGAGATGTTCGTTTTTCTAAAGATAAAACCCCGTATAAACCACGTTTTGCGGCTTCTTTTTCTAGAGCTGGTGTCCGCTTAAGGGGTGGATATTATCTACAAATAAACCCAGGAGAAAATTTTATCGCTGCTGGTTTTTGGAATCCAAATAAAGAGGATTTATATCGCTTGCGTAAAGAGTTAGAATTGGATGCTTCAGACTTTAGGGAAATAATTGGTAAAACAGCTTTTAAAAACGTTTGGGGAGAACTTCAAGGAGAAGAAGTGAAAACAGCCCCTAAAGGGTTTGATAAAACCCATCCAAATATTGATCTGATTAAAAAGAAGATGTTCATTTTTGTAAAAAAATATTCAGATAAAGAGGTTCTTAGCCCCAAGTTTGCAGAAAGTATTAACGCTTCTTTTAAGGCCGTGCGACCGTATTTTGATTTAATGAGCGATATTCTTACTACCAACCTCAATGGAGAATCGTTGTTAGACTAGAACCCCCTTCATCTAGGAGTTATGCCTGAT
>CAZWVO010000282.1:0-3805 GCA_964637535.1 uncultured Flavobacteriaceae bacterium | reverse complement strand
ATACAGAATGCCTGCTAAAAGTGCTAAAGCAATAGCGCCAATTAACAAGGTGTTTCTGGTTTTACTTAATTTTAAATCGGTAATGTAATTGTCTTTTCTTAATGCGGCTATCTCATTGCGTTGTTTTTCAGAATCATAACTTAGAATAGCATCATTTAAATAATTAAAATACTCCAGATCTTTTATATGTTCATTGTAGGTATGTGCCTGCTCCGTATAGGAAAGCGCTGTTTTAAAATCTTCTTTATTCTGATATAATTGCGAGAGTAAGTTGTAGGCTTTTACAATGCGATCCAGACGATTATTTTTTTTTGCCAAGGCCAAGCCCTCGTTAATGTATTGCTCTGCTTCTCCGTTAGACTGCAGTTCTAGATTAACCCACCCTAGGTTAAGGAGTACGGGTTCTAGTATAAAATCATCTCCTAGCATTCGCCCTTTCTCCAATGCAAGAATAAGGAGTTGCATCGCGTTTTTATAGCGTTTTTGCTTAATGTAGATTTGACCAATACTGTTGTTGCATATGGCACGGCCCATATCATTATCAATAAGCTCATTAAAGGCTAAGGAAGTTTTGTAATTTTCAAGCGCTTCGTCTAGTTTATCATCATCTTCCAAACATTCGCCTATATTCTGATGATTAATGGCCTGCCCTAGCTTGTTATCTAGTTGCGCCTCCCGTTTTAGGGATTCTCTATAGTGTTTAATGGCAATATCATATTCTTCAAGAAATTGATATATATTGCCAATACCGTTGTAAGAGACATTAATGCTTCGGAGAATACCTCTAGAGGGGTTTTCAATAGCTTCTGCAAGTTCTAGGGCTTCTTTATGGTAATCTATTGCGGCACGTACAGAATTCGTACGTCGTTTTACGACCGCAAGCATATTAAGGCTAAAAATCTGAAATTCTACATTTTTATCAGCGATAGAGAGATCTAGTGCCTGTTGATGTAGTTGTATGGCCTTGATATATTGGGTGGTATTACGGTATTTAATACCTAATTGGTTTAGGGCAAAAATTTGTCCGCTAACATATTTTTTCTGCGCAGCGGTATTGAAAAGATAACGCATATAGGTGCTATCCTGCCTATGCGGGGTTATGACACGGTTAATTTCATCGTGGGTTATTGGGCCCGCTTGTATAAGACTATCTATTGCATTTTTAAAGGTGCTGGCAACTTGTTGCGCGTTAGCGCCCAGCTGCATCAAAAAGAAAAAAACAAGTAACACTTTTTTAACCTTTGCGAAAAAGATTAAATTAAACGGGGAAGAATGTATATGGTGGGAACATGGCATAAAGTAACTTTATAATAAGTCTAAAAAGTCCGATTTTTTTTGGCGAGACACAGGAATCTTGTCATTAGACTGAAGCACAACATAGCCGTCTGTCTTTATAAATTCTTTAATCTTATTTAGATTGATAATATAGGAGTTATGAATTCTAAAGAACGAATCCTTAGGAAGAAGCTCGTTAACCTCTTTCAGTTTTTTAGTCAAGACAATTTTGTTACGGTCTTCAAGAAATAGCGTACTGTAGTTTCCATCAGATTCTGCATACAGAATTTCATCGCTTTCTAAAAATAGTAGTTTTCCGTCCGTGTTAAAAGTAATTTTTTTCTTTGCTGGATTAGCGTTAAAGTTCAGTAACAGTTTCTCTAACTTATCTGCGGTATAATTCTTAGCATTGAACTTTTTTATTTTACCAATGGTCTCGTGGAGATCATCGGAGTCTATAGGTTTTAAAAGGTAGTCTATAGCTTCGTTTTTCAACGCTTTTATAGCATATTGATTATAGGCGGTTGTAATCACTACAGGGAAGTCCTTATTCTTTAATTTTTGGATAAATTGAAACCCATCCATTTTGGGCATTTCGATATCTAGAAACAGACAATCTGGTGTGTTTTTCTCTAGGTAATCTAAGGCTTCGTGCGGATCCGTAAAGGAAGCAACAACATCTATTTCTTCACTTAAATTAGTGAGCTCCCAGGATAAACTCTGGAGTGCTTTTATTTCATCGTCTACAATTACAGCTGCTAACATAATAAGGGGTAAGTTAATCAAAAATAGGGGATTCAGTAACGCTAGCATTAAAAGATGTATCGTTGGATAATTTTTACGTATAACTGGAAGAATATAGGAGGATTATTTGATTTTTTAGGATTTTTCCTTGGTATTATATGATATAGGCGCTATTTTGAAGGAAAAAAGATTAAGTTTAACCAATTGACGATACAGTTTTAGCTGCTAATGGTAGAAAATAGATGCCGCTTATACAACTTTTGTGCCCATTCATACATAAACATACGCTGTAAAATTGGCTTTAATATACTTTTGAGGTGCTAAAATCCCCTTTGTAAATAAGTAAAAATAAGTGGGATATGATGGAAATGAAAAAATCAGCGCTATTTTTTTTATGTTTTATGGCGACGCTGCTGTTTGCTGTTATTACGGCAAATTCAGGGCCAGAAAAGAAGATTGTAGAACAGTTAAATAGAGAACAATTGAATGCTTCTACAGAAGCAGGGGTTTAAGCCTAATGTAGTGCTAAGGACTACAACTGTAGAGAAAAATCAATTTTTTGAGCCATAGGATTGAAAATCAGCACTAATAAAACGGTTTTTAATAGAAAAAATGCTTATTTTTACCCGCCTTCCCCCGTTTTGAGTTACAATTCCTTGGAATATTGAGTAATTGTAACCAGAAATTTACGTTTTACCTATACCCCGGTTTATATTGGGATATTAAAAATATTGATTATCAAGGTTAAGTACGGTCCAGAAAGACACTGCGCTATGATAAGAACGCAACCGTCCGGACTAATGGAATTACAACGAATTGGACAACCTTGCCACTTGTTGGTTCTGTTGAAATATGCTCGATTTTTAGGTTTCGGGGGAACTACCTAAGTCAGCATCCAATAGTGGTGATTATTACATTTTGACCCATTAGGCGGACCGTACTTTTTTAAAATGGCCTTACAAGGTGCTCTTCCCTAGGATATTCTTCCTTTTTGAACTTTTCAATAATTTCATTAAAATGTTTTTCTCTTTTCTAGAACGCTATTGCTATAAAAAAGAAGGGCGTTTCAAAGAATTATCATGAGATAAGAAAAAACTTCAGTTCTGTACGATTTTGCTTAAACCACTTTCTTTAGGAGTCGTGTTTAATGGGCTTTCAGCAGATTACTGCTCCTTTAAACCAGCCAGTATGATAGGGATATACTTTTTGGTTTATTTTTTATGTTGAACGTAACACTGAAACTAACGCTGGGGTCTAAAGGCAGTAAACATCACTTGCCAACCTACATTTCAACACTTAGTGTTAAAAACTTTGTAATTGAAAACGTGAAACAAGCTTTACAAACTCAACACATTTTTCAATCTTTGTTAGCCCAACCAAGGGTCAAAATTTACTTCAAATTAAACTACTAAAGAAATTAATATGTCAGCAGCCGTAGAGCCCATCCTAGAGGAAAACGAAGATCGTTTTGTAATATTTCCTATAAAACACCACGATCTTTGGGAATGGTATAAGAAATGTGAGGCTTGTTTTTGGACTGCTGAGGAGATAGATTTACACCAAGACCTTACTGATTGGAATAATAAATTAAGCGGAGATGAGCAGTATTTTATAAAACATATTCTCGCTTTTTTTGCGGCATCTGACGGTATCGTTAATGAAAATCTAGCAGAGAACTTTGTTAACGAAGTACAGTATGCTGAGGCAAAATTCTTTTATGGGTTTCAGATAATGATGGAAAATATTCATTCGGAAACCTACTCTTTGCTCATAGATACCTATGTAA
>CAZWVO010000281.1:0-3818 GCA_964637535.1 uncultured Flavobacteriaceae bacterium | reverse complement strand
CCTTATTATATAATGTATTATCATTGTTTATGGCAATGGCAAAGGCAGGTTCTATGGGAACAAAGAGCAATACAAAATCTGGACTTTCCATCTCATACAGATCTTCATACTTTTTAGCAGAAAGTTGATCTACATGTTTCCGTAAAGAATTAATATGATCTTTAAGAAACTTGTCTTTTAATTCGTCTTCGGCATTAATGAAGCGTTCATAATCGGTTAGCGAGACCTTTGAATCTACAATCATTTTTTTACCATCGGGAAGATTGATAATAACATCGGGGAGTACCCTGCTTCCATCATCTCTGGTAAAACTTTGTTGTACGGCATATTCTCTTCCCTTTTCAAGACCCGACTTTTCCAATACGCGCTCCAACACCAATTCGCCCCAATTCCCTTGCATTTTACTATCGCCTTTTAATGCTTTAGTAAGATTAACTGCTTCTTTACTCATTTGTTCATTAAGCTCTTTTAGACCAAAAATTTGTTGCCTAAGCGCCGCATGATAATCAATACTTTCTTTATGCGTTTGCTCTACTTTCTTCTCAAATAGTTGTATTTTTTCCTGTAAAGGGGTAAGAATGTTTTTAATATTTTCTTTATTCTGCTCGGTAAACTTACTGCTTTTCTCATCAAGAATTTTGTTGGCCAGATTCTCAAATTCTTTAGTGAATTTCTCCTGCAATTGGGTTACCTCCTTCTTTTGCTCCTGATTTTTTAGTGCTAAATTTTCAATATCCTTTTGAGCACTAATGAGCTGATTCCCTAACCGTTCTTTCTCAGATCGCAATGCGTTCTTCTCCTGTTGCTCTTTGGCAAGTTTATCTTCTAAGGTGCCTACGTTTTTAGTAAGGAGTTGCTCTCGTTCTAATAAAGCACTTTGCTTAGAAGTAGTTTTTAGGTTTTGGATGTAGTTCCCTAAAAAATATCCAATGGCGAGGAAAACCAATCCAAGAATACTATAAATTAAAAAATCGTTCATTTTAACGTGTTCAGCACCGTAAAGATATAAAATAGGAGTCCAAAAAGAGCGCTTATGGTATCTTAAATGCTCCGGTATTGGCATCAAAGTATAGTATGTCTTGAGGAAAAAGATTGGTAATATGCTGTTGTTTAATTAGTGTGGCAGGTGTGCCAAAGGGATTGGTCTTGTGGTCTATAATAAGCATCGCATCGCAAAGTTGCAGCGCTAAACCAATTTCATGTGTAGTAAAAAGAATTGTTTTTTGGGTACTTTGCGCAATAGTCTGTAGCAGCTTTAGCACTTGAACCTTATGATACATATCAAGATGCGTAGTGGGCTCATCTAGTAACATAATGTCTGTGTCTTGTGCTAGAGCTCTTGCTATCATCACTTTTTGAAGCTGTCCATCACTTAATTCAAAACACTTTTTTTGTTGAAGTTCATTAAGCTCCACCATAGCCATTGCTCTTGATATAATTTCCTTATCCGTAAGCGACAAGGCACCAATCCAATTGGTATAGGGTTGCCTTCCTAAACTAATGAGCTCTGCAACCGTAAGATTTTTAGCAGGTACCGTTTCTGTTAGTACAAGACTTATAGCGGTAGCTAAGGCTTTTGGAGTGTGTTTTGCAATAGGAACTCCATGTATATCAATGCTGCCAGAAAGAGACGGTTGTAGCTTTCCTAGTGTGCGCAATAAGGTAGATTTTCCGCTGCCATTAACTCCAATAATACCGGTAAGTGTTCCTGGTTTCAATGTAAAATGGAGCTCTTTGGCAACTGTGATAATGTCCTTTTTGCTGCGATATCCTATACTTAGGTTAGCAACGTTTAGTGTTGTATGTAGCGTTTCCGTCTTAATTTTAAATGCTGTTTAAATTACTAAGGTATCTATTTTAGTGTTGTTCATTTTTAGAGGTACTTAAAATACCATTTTTCGTTTTCTCACCAATAACCAAATAACCACCGGAGCTCCTATGATTGCTGTTATAGCATTAATAGGTAAAACATAGGCCGAAGCCGGTAATTGGGCAAGGGTATCGCATAACAGTAATAACACAGCGCCATAAATGAGTACTGCCGGCACTAAAATCTTATGATCTGTAGTATTAAATATTTGACGCGTTAAATGAGGTACGGCCAAGCCAATAAAGGCTATAGGTCCCGCAAAAGCAGTTACACTGCCTGCTAATATCCCTGTAGCTATTAAGATGAGATAACGCGATTTTTTTAGGTGAACCCCCATGCTTTGTGCATAACTTTCTCCTAGTAAAAGCGCATTTAGCGCTTTAATTGCTATACTACTTAAGCCTATTCCAAGGCCAATAAGTACAGTCAGTAATAGGAGTTGTGACCAACTTAAATTGCCGACACTTCCAAAGGACCAATAAATGTATTGTTGCAGTTTTTCCGCATTGGTAAAATACGCCAATACACTTACAACTGCGGCTGTAATATGACCAAACATCAATCCTATAATAAGTAGCGCCATAGTATCTTTGATACGAGCAGCAACCAACATTATTCCTGAGAGTACCAAAATGCTTCCTATACTGGCGGCAATGACTAAGGAAACCGAATTTATGAACTCAAAAGTAAAGATGCTAGCGAGTAAACCAGAACCCATAATTAATAAAGCAGCTCCAAGACTTGCTCCAGAGCTAATACCCAATACAAAGGGGCCAGCAAGGGGGTTTCTAAACAAGGTTTGCATGAGCAACCCGCTCAATGCAAGTCCTGCACCCACTAGCATAGCGGTAAAAGCCTTAGGAATGCGATACTCCCATATAATGTATTCCCATGAAGTATTTTCAAGAGAACTTCCCAATAGGGAACTTAGGGTATCCGAAAAAGGAATTTGAACAGATCCCAAACTTATGCTTAATCCAAAGCTTAAGCATAACACTAGGGCTAGCAATACAAAAGAAAGTATATGTGATTTTCGTTTGGTCATTACTCCAGTGGGCTAAAGAAAAAAGGCTTATAATCAGGTAATAGTTCTGGATGAAATATACGAATAAGGTCTTTTAAAATAATATCGGGGCGGTTAGGTCCTAACTCATAATAAAGTACACCTCCTGTTGCTCCTTTAGCACGTGAAAACGTGTATACCTTTTTATCTTTGAAAGCCGCAAACTGACTGTAATGTGCATTGTCTTGCTGCATTGCATCAAATGAAGTAAACTGCCCTGGAGCAATCCAAAATTGGGCTTGTTGGCCTTTTTCTAATACATTTTCTATGCTTAACGAAAGACTTCCTGTTGCCTTGGTATTGCTCCATAAATAGGAGGTATTAGCATCATGCATAAATTGGGCTGCCCAACTTTTTCCTCCTGGTAAGTACCAAACATCTTTATATAAGGAACCACTCAATACGGTAGGTTTTGAGGCCGCTTTTTTGGCTAATTTTTTGGCCTCATTGTAGTTAAAGGCAATCTCATTAAAAATAGCATTGGCCTCTTGTTCTTTCTTGAAAAAAGGAGCAAAAAACTTAATCCATTCTGCTTTACCCAAAGGCGTCTCTTCTACCCAATCTCCATTATAAACTACAGGGATGTTAGCTTGTTGCAGTGTTTGATACGCTTTGTTTTGATGGCTAATACCAAAACCCATTACCACTTCTGGTTGTAAGGATAGCACTAGTTCTGTATTTAAGGTTTCATTGCCTCCAAGTTCCTGAACCTTATTTTCGTCTATGCGCTTCCTTGTTTGTTCTGAAGAGATGTAGTCTAAGCCAGGGAAACCTACTAGGGTCTGCGATACTTGCAATGCTTCTAAGGCCGGAATATGTGTGGTAGAGGTGACCACTATGCGTTCTACAGGTACCGATACAATAGCATCATAAACATCTTTATTA
>CAZWVO010000280.1:0-3833 GCA_964637535.1 uncultured Flavobacteriaceae bacterium | reverse complement strand
TAGTATAGCTACCTATTTTTTGTGTGAAGAAATAAATTTTCATTTTCCGCCATCATTTTATAGCTTTAGAGAAAATTGAAAACTCTTTCAAAACCACCTTTCATTACCATTAATAAGCAGATAAGTCCCCTAAACCGTTTTTATTTAAAAAGTAATCTATGAGGAAATTTTTGGTTGTACTTGCGATTTTTACCATTTCGTTTTCATGTAAGGAAGTTAAAAAAGAAATTATTAAGGAACCTGTGGTACTCAATGATAGTATTGCTGAAGTAAAAAAAGAAATTCCTTTTGTCTGGGAAGGAGCCAATATCTACTTTATGCTCACCGATCGGTTTTACAACGGAAATCCCGATAACGATATCAATTTTGAACGTACCAATGAGACCGCCATGCTACGAGGCTTTCAAGGAGGCGATATTGCAGGTATTACGCAAAAACTAGAAGAAGGTTACTTTAGCAACCTAGGAGTGAATGCCATTTGGTTTACTCCGGTGGTAGAACAGGTACATGGAGATACGGATGAAGGAACAGGAAACACCTATGGTTATCATGGTTATTGGACTAAAGATTGGACCGCTCTTGATCCAAATTTTGGAACCAGAAAAGAATTGGAAAAGCTAGTTAAAACGGCTCATAGTAGAGGAATACGCGTTATATTGGATGTAGTATTAAACCATACCGGACCTAGTACGGATAAAGACCCTGTATGGCCAGAAGATTGGGTACGCACCTCCCCCACTTGCGAATTTACTACCTATGAAAATACCACTAGCTGTACATTAGTGAAGAACTTACCAGACATTTATACAGCGTCGGATGAAGAAGTAGCACTCCCAGATGCACTCTTGGCTAAATGGAAAGAAGAAGGTAGACTAAGTAATGAATTAGACGAACTCCAATTGTTTTTTAATAGAACTGGATACCCTAGAGCTGCAAGGTTTTATATTATTAAGTGGCTTACGGATTATGTTAATGATCTTGGTGTAGACGGATTTAGGGTTGATACCGTAAAGCACGTTGATGAAGAGGCCTGGTCTGCCTTATACAAGGAAGCTTCTTACGCCTTTGAAACCTGGAAGAAAAAGCATCCGAATGATATACTTGACGACAATCCGTTTTATATGGTAGGAGAAGTGTATAATTATGGTATCTCTGGTGGAAGGTCTTACGACTTTGGGGATAAAAAGGTAGATTATTTTAACCATGGCTTTCACAGCCTCATTAATTTTGAGCTAAAGCAGGATGCTGAAAAAGATTACGAGACTATATTTTCTAAGTACAACAAACTCTTGCATACCAAGTTAAAAGGAAAAAGTGTACTGAATTACTTAAGTTCCCATGATGATGGCGCGCCATTTGACAAAGAACGTAATAGACCGTATTATGCGGCTAACGTACTGTTGCTTACCCCTGGCGCTTCGCAAATATATTACGGAGATGAAACTTCTCGAAGTCTTGTTATAGAGGGCACTGAAGGGGATGCTACACTAAGGTCCTTTATGAATTGGCAAGATTTAGACAGTTTACCCAAAACACAAAAGATACAGGAACATTGGCAGAAGTTAGGGAAGTTTAGAAGTACGCACCCCGCTTTAGGCGCTGGAAAACATAAACGATTAGCTAAGAAACCCTATGTCTTTAGTAGAAGTTACGTGAAAGGAGATTACAGAGATAAAGTAGTTGTTGGTCTCGACCTACCAAAGGGTAAAAAATCCTTATGGGTTAAAGGTTTTTTTGGAGAAGGTACTAAGCTAATTGACACCTATTCTAATACTGCAGTGGTCGTTCAAAATGGAAAGGTAGTATTAGAGAATGACTATGATATTGCACTTTTAGAATTAGACCAATAAAAACCATTCACTTTACAGGTCCCAAACGCAATGGTATTGCTTTTACTATGACCGATGACTAGATACTAGCGTATCTTTTATTTTCCATAAAACTGGTAGGCGATTGTTTTGAATTTGGCCAAACATAGATCTTTTGAGTATGCTTTCCTATATTGTCATTCCTTAAGCATTAGAATGCACAGCTATTCTATTTCCCTCAGAATCGCTAAACAATCCCATAAATCCGTGTCCGTCACCAATTTGAGTCTTCGTTTTTAAGATGGTCCCTCCAGCCGCTTGTACTTTGCTTAAAGGTATGGCAACATCGGTACAAGAAAAATAAATTAAGGGGCCATGTGTTTCACTAGGTTGGTACATTTGATGCTGTACCAAAGATCCTGTAGCTCCAGATTTTCCGGGAGCATTTGGAAACCACCCCATAACCAGTCCATCTAGATCGTGAACTGTAATTGTAATATCAAAAATTGCCTCATAAAAGACTTTTGCTCGTTCCATATTGGCTGTAGGAATCTCAAACCAGCCCACCATGTTATAGTCCATAATTATTCGTTTTCTACTATTTGTTTTAATTCAGAAAGTCCTTCTTCAAAATCTTTGCCCACCATTTTATCCATACTCATAAAGAGCATCATAATACTAAATGGAAAAGCATTCTTACCCGAGAATCCCCAGGTTACCTTTGTTCCATCACCTATCTCATCGGCTTGTATGTAACAATCAGAAACTGATTTCCAAGGTTTAAGAAAACGTAATTCTCCTTCTACGCGTTCCCCTTCAATAATTTTAGTGATTTCCTGCTCTCCTTCTCCTACCTCTTTATTGCCATTCCAATAACTTATTGCCCCTACGGTACCATCCGTTCCTGTAAATTTCTTTTCCATGTTTGGGTCTTTCTTTTGCCATGGAGACCATACTTCTTGTTTTTTTAAATACTTAAGGTGTTCAAAAACGACAGTTTTTGGCTTTTGAATCTCAATAGATCTAGAAACATGATAGGTCTTTGGAGAAATGATCCATAGTAAAAGTATCAACAATAGTAGTCCGCCCAGAATATAAAGTGCAATGTACATTTGATTGTTATTTAGTGGTTTACCTTCTCAATATATAAAAAAATTATTGCTCTTTATGGTATCGAAGCATGATATCTTCAATGCTTTTTATCGATTTTTTAGTCCAGTCAAGACGTAAGCTTAACTTATCTTTCTCAGTAAGTTGCCAAGGCAAGTTGCTCTTTTTCAATTGTGTAGTTAATGTCTGAAGAATAATAGCTGCAGAAACAGATATATTTAAACTTTCTGTAAAACCAGCCATAGGAATTTTAAGAAACCCATCGGCACTATCTAAAACAGTTTTGCTAAGGCCTTCTTTTTCGGTACCAAAAAATAAAGCCGTTTTTTGATCTAATACAAAATCGGAAAGCAAGGACGAATTGGCATGAGGAGAGGTAGCAATAATTTGATATCCGTTACTTCTTAATGCAGTAATACACGCTTTCACGTTGGTATGTCTATGCACATCTACCCATTGCTGCGCACCCATAGCAATATTTTTATCTAAACGTTTGCCAAAACGGGCTTCTATAACGTGCGCTTCTTGTACTCCAAAAACGTCACAACTCCGAATCACTGCACTGGTATTGTGTAACTGAAAAACATCTTCCATAGCCACCGTTATATAGCGGGTACGCGCTTCTAAAACATCAACAAAACGCCGACTCCGATCTTCTGAAATAAAACCTTCTAGATATGATAACAGCCTGTCTTTCATTATAAAACAAAGTTATATTTTTGTTTCACATTTACAATGTATTATGAAAATCTGTTTTCCTTGGTTTTTTTTCATGTTTGTTTTACTTACTGGTGAACATAGCCTTGCCCACATTCAACTTGGGAAAGATACTTTGCAAACAATTCATAAGAAAAGAACAAGGTCCAAGTTATCTGTAAAAAATGATTCTCTAGTATCCCTACTTGGAACAAGTAC
>CAZWVO010000279.1:0-3847 GCA_964637535.1 uncultured Flavobacteriaceae bacterium | reverse complement strand
TATAAACCCTGTCAAAGCAATTACTACGGTAAACTATAATATTAAAAAAGGAAACGCTTCTGCGGAACGCGTTTTTGAAGTGCTAGAAACAGAAAACCCCATAAAAGAAGCAGAGCAGGCTGTTATTGCAACGGACTTATCATCAGAAATTTTGATTGAAAATATATCTTTTAAATATAAAGATGAACTGGTTCTTTCCAATTTTAATCTTAAGGTTCCCAAAGGACATACTGTTGCGCTAGTGGGGCAGTCTGGAAGCGGTAAGAGTACCATTGCAAATCTTGTTACCCGTTTTTATGATGTTAATAAGGGAGCTATTAGTATTGATGGAGTTAACATAAAAAACTTGTCTAAAAAATCGCTTCGAGGACTCATAGGTCTGGTAACGCAAGATTCTATCTTGTTTAATGACAGCGTTAAAAACAATATTGCCTTAGGAAAAAAAAATGCTACAGAAGCTGAAATCATTGCAGCAGCAAAAATTGCCAATGCGCACGATTTTATTACCGAGCTGCCTAATGGGTATAATTCTAATATTGGCGATGGAGGTGGCAAGTTAAGTGGCGGACAAAAACAACGCTTGTCTATAGCACGAGCTGTTTTAAAAAACCCTCCTATTATGATTTTGGATGAAGCTACCTCTGCCTTAGATACCGAAAGTGAGCGTTTGGTGCAGGACGCTTTAGAGAAAATGATGCAAAACCGTACCTCCATTGTTATTGCGCACCGACTTTCTACCATTCAAAATGCAGATACTATTGTGGTTCTACAAAAAGGAGAAATTGTAGAACAAGGTTCGCATAAAGCATTGCTTGCCAAAAATGGCACCTATAAAAAGTTGGTGACCATGCAGAATATGAGTTGATATTAAATTATTGAACTAAGCAGCACCTTAACCTTACTCAGGTATCAAAACAACTACTTCATAACCTTGCTTTTCAAACGTAGTGATTATTGGTTCTTCTAGGGTTTTACCATCTACAATAACTGTTAATGACTTTACATTAACAGCTCTAGTCATTTTAATCTGAAAGGTGCTTCCTCTAAATTCTCTTGTTACGCTTACTTCCTTCCATCTTTTTGGAAGCTGCGGATGAATATGTAATCCATCTACATCGCCCTGTAATCCAAACAAACCATCTATTAAACAACGGTAAAACCAAGAAACGGTGCCCGTATTAAATAGCTGACTAGACTTACCCGCCGTCCTTGGAAACTGCCTGTAGGCACCCCTATAATAATTGGGTATAAAAACAGGCATTTGACCACGCTGTAGCACATCTTTTTCATCCGATCCTGGCAACATTTTACGTAGCATTTCAAAACCTTTTTCGGCATATCCTTCCTCATATAAACCAAAAATATAAAATGCAGCAGCATGATTATATACTGAACCATTTTCTGCAGAACCGGGAAATTTTTGAGTTACCCTACCTATATCTTCTCGCATTTGCGTAAACGCTGGGGCCATAAGCTCCACACCAAAAGGGGTTTCTAGTCGTTCTTCTACCGCGTTAATAAGTTGCTTTGCCTTTGAAGCATCTGCAGCGCCACTTAATAAGGCCCAAGCCTGAGGATTAATAAAAATACTTCCTTCTGGGTCTTTTTCGATACCAAAAATTACATCCTTATCTGTTATGCCACGGGCATACCACTTACCATCCCAAAGCAATTGGTTTACAGCTTGGTTTACTTCTTCCGATTTTTGCTCAAATTCTTCAGCCAAAACGGTTTCGTTATACCGCTTACAGATTCCCGACCATACTTTTAAGGCATAGGCCGTGGCCAAAGACAACCAACCAGACACCCCTTTTCCTTCCGGGCCTACCATATTCATAGGATCGCACCAATCGCCTTGATCAATAAAATTCAGCCCTCGATAATCGCGGTTGGTATACAACCAGTTCATTGCCAAGTTAAGATGCTCAAAAACGGTTGTTGGTTCTTTACGCCCTGCAAAAGGTACTATTTCCTTTAATAAGTCATAATCATTAGTCTCATCCAAGTACGATTTTAAACAAACAGGCAGCCATACACAATGATCTGTATGCGGTACCTGATTGATATATTTTAATTCTGCATCGGGATGAATCAGAATACCATCGGGCATGGCACCACTATCTTCTTGTTGACTTAAGGCAGTAATATAAGTTTGACGGGCTACACTAGGTGCAAAATAACCCATACCCATATTATCTTGAAGGTAGTTACGCGTTTGTGGATCTGTACATAGCCGATTGGTTTCTCCGTGATAATATATTTGTCTAGGCAGCCAATGATTAACAAAATTATCTAAGCTTGCATCTGGAGTCTGTATTTGCAGGCTACCATTACCCTTTGCTACATAATTTTGATAGGCAATACTGCTTTCAGAAAAACCATTCCCTTGGGCGTCAAAATAGCGCGCTTTTATGGCACTAACTTCCGTTTCATTTAGCGCCGGACCAAACAAAAAACGATAGTTTTCTTCTTCATTTGGTTCTAAAGCAATGCGATACTGAAATATAGCAGCTGGAGTTTCATAATGTGCGTTCTGCTTCCCTAATTCTGTTTTTAAAATACCTTCGGGATTACGCAAGCCTCCATTTCCTTCAAACTGCATCTGATTCACTTCCCAAGAGGTAGGCTCCCTATCTGCCAAAAAGAAGGTCTTATCTTTTAAGGTTTTAATTTTATCATACTCCTTATATTTTTGATACGGAGTAACGCAGGAACAAACAATCCCGTTTAAATGTTTATGATATACGCCAGATTGATTCATCCATGACATGTACCCAACAGGAAAATAAGGGTAGATACTTAGCTTTCGTTTTGTAGCTGACATATTCTTTACCGTGCAGCTCCATTTCTCCAAAATATCCTCTTCAGTGAGTTCCAGTCTAATTTTAATCTGCAAACCCAAATGCGAAATAGTCCATAGCATATCACTCTTTCCCACAGAAAAGGTATACGCATCCAGTGTTGTCTTGACCGGGGCATAAGGTGCCGAAAAAAACGCTTGGGTTTCTTCATCTTTAACATAAAAGAACCGACCAGGGTGATGTGCGTAGTACGGCTGTTCTGGTTGCATAAACGTTTTTGCCTCTAAATTGGGCGCATAGGCATACTTAGCAGGTTCGGGTTGCATAAACTGCGCTACGGCATAGCCTTGACAATTCATATGAATCATCATTTTTTTATTCCACAAAAACGATGACGCACTTGGCATCTTCGTGGGCGAATTGAGCGTTAACCGCGCTCCATTTTCAATGGCTTTAATCATATGTTATTCTTGGGACTTCCGTTCTTTTAGTTCATTTTGTACTTTCAATAACAACTTCTTATCTAAGGTATAGAAACGCATAATATAAGCCGCCAATAGGGCTATAACACCAGGGATAATACTGATTGTTAATAAGATTCCTGTTTGTGAAGCATCTGTCTGCGCTTCTTTCGCTACGTAACCCATAGACGCTAAAACCGCACCAATTGCAAACGAAGCTAAGGCCCCACCAAGTTTCTGAGAAAAAATGGCAGCTGAAAAGGTCATAGCGGTTGCCCTTCTACCCGTTTTCCATTCTGTGTAATCTGCAGTATCGGCATACATAGAAAAAGCCAAAGGAGATTTTGGACCTAAACATAAGCCAATAAGAATATTTACCGTAAATAATAACCAAATGGCGTCTGGCGGAATAAAAAAGAACCCTATGGATAAAATACCCGTTAAAGTCATTAGCAACATCAATAATTTTTTCTTCTCCAGAAAACGAGTCATTACTGGTGTAAGTGCTGCACCCGCCGCTAGCGCCAAACCATAGGTAGTTAAGAAATCATCCACCAAATCGGGTTGCTTAATATAGTACTTAAT
>CAZWVO010000278.1:0-3860 GCA_964637535.1 uncultured Flavobacteriaceae bacterium | reverse complement strand
GATCAAACCCAACCGTGTAAATTCTGCCTTTATCGATATTAAAAAGCGAAGCTGTGGTTAAAAGCGTTCTGCTGGTCATTAAGATGTTTTTCGCAACAGAAAGCGAATCGTGCACCTGATTAGGAGACGCCATAATATAGCCTTTCTTATCTGCAACTTCCTTTAATAACCTTAGGGTTTGCTTACCCCTACCTTGCATATCAAAAACAACCATTAGAGGCCACGACTTTGAAGCATCAAAAGTAGTAGGTAGGTAAAAAGCAAAATCCTCCGTTACCGAATCACGCACCGGTACAGCATCTATAATTTTTCCTTTTTTAAGTGATAGTTCTTGCGCCTTCACGCAGGGTGTAACAAGAAATCCAAATAGAAGTAGTAGTACAATTTGCTTCATGTGCATAATGCATCAAAAATCTAGCCAAAGATAACTACTTTCTTTGTCAATTAAACTTCCATTCCTATTTACAGGGGATAACTATTCCCCAATAGGCCCTAGTTCAACACCTTCAGAGTAGGCTACTTTAACATTGTTCTTACTCAACGCATTTTTAATTGCCTTATTGGATTCAAAAGTAATTTCCCAAAAATCATCAGGAACTACATAGGGCCTTACCAGTAATTCTACACTATGGCTTTCAAAATTATGAATTCCAATTTCTGGTGCAGGCTCCTTCAAAACCTTTGGAATGTCAAGCAACGCCTTTTCTATTATTTGTTTTACCCTAGGAAAACTCTCCTCATATGGCATGGTAACCAACAATTCTAAACGAATAATTTCCTTTTCCGAAAAATTGGTAACCACAGAATCAGTAATCTTCGAGTTTGGGATAATTAAAACCTTATTTCCTGGGGTAAGCACATCAGTACTAAATATTCCTATATCCTCTACCTTACCAAACTTATCGTCTAGCTGTATCCAGTCTCCTATTTTATAGGGTTTCAATGTCATAATTAAAATCCCAGAAGCAAAATTCCCAAGACTCCCTTGCAAGGCCATACCTACTGCAAAACCGGCAGCGGCAAGTATAGCAAACAAACCTGTTAAATCTGCCCCAGCGACAGTAGCAATAATAAAAAGTAAGGCGCCTTTTAAAACTACACTAAGTACAGAAGAAGTAAAAGAACGAAGTGTTCTGGAAAGCCCTGTTTTATCTAGGGCGATGCCCGCCAGTTTCACTAATTTCCTAATTACTTTAAAACCTATCCAAAGTAAAAGTCCAGCAGCAATTAATCTCGGTACAAAGAAAATTGCTTTTTCAACAGCAATCCCCCAATATTCATTTAGTTTATCCCAGTCCATACTATAAAAATAGTAAAGATTATTTGTTCAATGAACATGATTTTGAAATACTTTTCCTTCATTTTTATAGAATAACTAAACAGGGTAATTATTTAAATTACAATTTGCTATTTCTTATTCTTTCTTCGCAATCGCTTTACCTATAGCCTTATTGTAGGTATCTAGTGCTTCTTTTACTTTTGGAACTAGTAATACAAGGCCAATCATGTTAGGCACTAGCATAGCAAAGATCATGGCATCTGAAAAATCAGTTACCGCCTCTAGGCTTGCTGCAGCTCCAATTATTACAAAAAAACAAAACAATGTCTTATACAAATATTCTAGTTGTTTTCCTCTTCCAAAAAGATAGGACCAAGCCTGATAACCGTAATAAGACCAGGAGATCATAGAAGAAAAGGCAAATAAAATAACAGCAAAAGAAAGAAGATAAGGAAACCATGAAACTCCACTTTCTAATGCGTTTGCCGTAAGCACTACCCCTTGTGCATCCGAAATGTTAGCTCCAACAACAATTTGTCCAGTAACTATTAGTACTAAAGCGGTCATTGTACACACCACTACGGTATCTATAAAAGGTTCTAACAATGCTACCAAACCTTCACTTGCGGCATATTTTGTTTTTACCGCAGCATGAGCAATAGAAGAAGACCCTATACCCGCTTCGTTTGAAAAAGCAGCTCTTTTAAAACCTTGAATTAGCACACCAACCATACCGCCAACAATACCCTTTGGAACAAAAGCTCCTTCAACAATTGCCATTACAGCACTAGGCAAGGCCTGATAATGAATTACCAAAATACTCACTACTGCAAGAATGTACAGTACCACCATAGCTGGTACAATTTTATCTGTAACTCGCGCTATCTTTTGTATCCCTCCAATAATTACAACAGCCACTAAAATGGACATAACCAGTCCAAAAAGCCATCCTTTTCCATAGATAAAACTATGTTCCCCTCCCGTAACATACTCAAACAACTGAAAAGCCTGATTTACCTGAAACATATTACCACCTCCAAAAGAACCTCCAATACACATTATGGCAAAAACGACGGCCAAAACCTTTCCTAAACGAATCCAACCCAGTTCTCCCAATCCCTTCTTTAAATAGTACATAGGCCCTCCATAAACCACACCATTTTTATCTATCTCTCTATATTTTACGCCTAGGGTACATTCTGTAAACTTAGAGGCCATACCCAAAAAACCCACAAGAATCATCCAAAAGGTAGCTCCTGGCCCTCCTATGGAAAGAGCTATTGCTACCCCCGCTATATTACCTAGACCTACAGTAGCAGACAGGGCAGCGGTTAATGCCTGAAAGTGCGTAACTTCTCCTTCATGTCCTTCTGCTCTAATAGTATCGGGGTGATCACCACCATCTGAGACTACAGATGGTGATGCCGCTATTGGCATTTCTGCCTCCAGTTTGTCATAATTTCCCCTAAGAATTCTGATTGATGTAATAAACCCCCTAACATTAATTCCTTTAAAATAGATTGTAAAATACCCTGCTCCAAAAAGTAAGACTACCAAAACCCAAGGGATTCCAACATCGGCTGTTAATGGTATTTCGGCAAAAATACCTTCTACGAACCATCCTGTCGCATTCTCAAAGCCTTCATTAATCTTTTGATCCCAGCTAGTTGTTACCGCTACATTTTCATTTAATTGTGCCATACTAATTATTTTGGTAAAACAACAAAACTGAGCTTTGTTTCATTTTCTTCCAAGGTTAAGCACTGTTCAAAAAAACAATCATGGGGGGTTAAGCATATACTTAAGTATATGCTGATAAGCACCGGAAAAAATCGTAAGAAAACAACCTAGGTTTCTGGGAAAGTTAATCTATGAATTAGTAGAAATAGAGGCAAATGCACCTAAACCGTGCTGCTTTGCATATGCTACTAACTTTAGCTTACCGTCTGCTCCGCTAATATTTAACGCTTTTTTGATTTGATGAATATGGGCCTGAAAACCATCTAAACTAATATGCATCATTTCTGCAATTTCTGTATACGACTTTTCTTCTCCCCATAAAGCAAGGTTGCCAAGCACCTCTTTTTGACGGTTAGAGAGTTCTATTTTGGTTGCTACCCGCAACTGCTTTAGCTCATTTTTCAACTTTCCAATGGTCTCTAAATGACTTTCATTAGCTAGTTGTAACTTTGTATTTTGCCGTGATAACGACTCTTTCTTCAGTATGGTAGATTCTAATGTAGTCTGTTGCTCTTCTTTTTCCGATAAAAACTTCCAGCTGTACAAGAGAATAGAAAACAATAAAATGAACAAGAATTTAAAGGATAACGCAGTAACGGTTCCCAACATAGCCCATGCCGTAATGGAAATACCTTCTGGAACCGCTTCTTGAGGAATAATCCTATGTGTAACAGCAATTACAATTAAAGTAAAAAGCACAAAACTTGGTAAAAACATAAAACGCATATTCCTATTAGAAAAGGCTCTATTTAATGCGTTAAGCAGGGCAAAAGCAACTACAATAGAAATAGGAATATCGATAAGCCAAATAAAGGAATTACTAACCTTATCACTAGTATAT
>CAZWVO010000277.1:0-3882 GCA_964637535.1 uncultured Flavobacteriaceae bacterium | reverse complement strand
ACATATAATTTCCCGTTAACTTCCGAGGTATTCGTTTCTAATCTTGCTAATTCCGAAGAGGCTAAGCTTATTGGTGTACAGGGAGTCATAGGTTTAGGAAGTAATTCACCTTCTCCAAAGATTTCTAGTGCAGAAAGCTTTGGTTGATCAACTACTCCTTCAAAATCTATTTCAAGTAACTCATCAGTAACTTCTATAGAAAATGTTTTTATGGTAGCTGTTATTGCCCCTACATCTGCATATATATCATAATTAGTAAGCACTTGGTTGTCTTCTATACTAACGTTAAAGACTCGGTTTCCAGTACCCGAAGCACCACCTCCTGGAGCGCCCCAAAATATTTCTGCAAAATGCAATCTTAACTCGTACGTCCCGTTGGTAATCGGAATAGTATAGGTAAAACTGCCAAGAGAAGTACCCGCAGAACGTTCGCTGAGGTAAATTTCATCGTTTTCCGTTTCGTTTACTTCTGTTACTGCCGGGTTACTATAAGAAGCCCCTCCAAAAAAATAGTCGTCACTGGTAAAAGTAAGGTCTTCAAATACAACGGTATTACCCCCACTGTTTAAGCGTAAAATGGCTTCTGGCGCTAATGGCTCATCTGCTGTTTCTTCTGAGCTTTCTTCTGAGCTTTCTTCTGAACTTTCTTCTGAACTTTCTTCTGACGTCTCTTCAAGCACTTCATCAACAACTTCTTCATTAACGGGATCCGGAATTATTTCCTCATCTTTATTACAAGAATAAAGTATACAAAACGCAAGTAGTGGTGCTAATAAAAGTAGCCAAGATATTTTTTTACGCTTTACAGGAGTCATTGTCTCTATTTTCATCTATAAAATAACAACTAAGGTCTTAAAATCCCTACCGTTTTACATTACTTTAACGTTACATTGTACTTAAGAGTCGATAAAATACTAAAATACTTAAAACATTTATGTAGTTTTAGTTTGTACATATTTGGTTGCTAAAACATATGAAAACAGTTCATTCACATCCTTTTGCTATATTGGATACAGCGATTCCTATAACCCAATATACACCTATAGATTTATCTGTTGCTAACCATGAATTACAGCATATTGCCATTACAGATCCGCTTGTCTGTGAATACTACATCACTTCTTACTTAAAAGAAGTAGGGGGTAAGGTAGCCTATGGTGGGTACTTAGAACAGCGAAACTTGTATAATGCCCATGCCGGATTTACTACTAATGAGCAACGAAATATACATTTGGGTGTCGATTTTTGGGCTCCAGTAGATACTAAGGTACGTGTGCCTTTAAAAGGAAGGGTACACAGTTTTAATAACAATGCCAAAAAAGGGGACTATGGCCCTACCATTATTTTAGAACATCAATGGAAAGACAGCTGTTTTTACACGCTCTATGGCCACCTTTCGCTAGCTTCCTTGGATGGACTGCATAAAGATAAATTTTTTGATACCGGCCAAGTATTAGGTGCTTTGGGCAGTTCTGATATCAATGTAGATTATGCACCGCATCTGCATTTTCAGCTCATTGAAGATATGGGAGATTACGCGGGAGATTATCCTGGGGTATGTGCTAAAACCCAGTTGGAATTTTACAAAACCAATTGTCCTGATCCAATGCCTTTTTTAGGCTGGTAATTTCAATACAATATTTTTTTACAGTTAATGCCTATTTATACGTATCAACCGTAATTCTATATACTTTAATACGATTAAAATGCTAAAAAGTAAAAGCGAATAATAACACATAGGTGTCCCTAATGAGGTTTTAGGACATTCTCCTTTTCCCATGATCTGTAAAGTGGTTGCTATTAGTGCAATACCAGCAGCAATTCCAGTAAATATAAAGTAAATAAAATGTTTTTTTCGTTTGTAATGAACCACTAATGGAATTAGAAAGCAAATAAAAATTACAACACACATAGGAATGTACAGTATTTTAGGACATCCGTTACCACTTGCAAACTCTTCTAAGACTAATTTTCCAGATCCAACTAATCCAACAATTAAGATTGCTAGGATAGCATTGCCAATTACTTTTGTTTTCATAGATTTCCTATTCTACACCTTCTTTAACCGCTGTATCCTCTTCCTCTTCTTCTTTTGGGGTAGAACGTATTTGAATTTGTTTTTTTAAATCTAGTAGCGTATTTATTTGTGGGCGGTCTACAATAAGGTTTACACCATTTACTAAGTTTATTTCAATACGTGTTATTTGTTCTTCTTTTCCTAGTCCAAATTGCAATAATGCCGTTTGATCACTAGCCAAACCTTCTCCGGTAACTAACCAATCTGTTAATGTTTTGGTGGGCGTAGTAACCGTAACTTTTGCTCCTTGCGCATATACAAACTCTCCCAAGTCTACTTGTAAATAATTGTTTTCTCCACCCTTGTTGATATAGGCTAGAGAAGGGGTGTCTATATTGGTCCAGATCATATCTAAGTAACCATCCTTATTGAAATCACTTACTAAAGACGTAACACCAAAATGAGGATTTACCACTCCACTTTCTTCTTCAGTGGGGACAAAAGTTCCGTTTTCTTTCTGAATTAAAAACCTACTTTTTAATCGAAACAATTTGTTAGGAGCAAGATCTACATAGTTTTCGGCTACAATTAAATCTTGTAGACCATCATTATTCATATCAGCAAAGGTGCAGCCCCACGAAAACTCATAATCTGCTACTTTTGTTTCTTTGGCTACATCGGTGAAGTTAAAATTGCCATCATTTCTAAAAAGGATCCATTTCTCATTGAACAATGATGCATCTTTAATATCACCCTTAGCTAGAAACCTGGGTAGGGTACTTCCCGTATTAGAGAACATAAAATCAACCAACCCATCATTGTTGTAGTCCCCTACGGCCAACCCCATTGGATATGCAAATTTCTTGGTTAGTGGGTTAGGTTTCATTGTATAGGTAAGATCTCCGTTGTTTTTATAGGTACGAGCCTCTCCAGTATCATGAACCACTACTAAATCTAGCCAAGAATCATTATCGATATCTACAAAAACTCCTTGAAAAGTATTGTGAACATAATCTAAACCTGCTTTTTTTGTAATACTGACGAAATTCTCGTTACCCGTATTTAGCAGTAACTCACTGGTAGAGCCATAGGTGTAATCTTCAAATATAGTCTGCCCTTCCATCAATTCTTTTTTAAGATAGGTAGATAAAAAGATATCTAAATCTCCGTCTTTATCAATATCGCCAACTGTTATTCCGGCAGGTGTAGATTTTTCATTTACGGGCGTGTTTATTTTTTTTGGCGTAAAGACCCCGTTTGTATTATAATAAATAATTAGTCCATCTTCTCTTCCCATAATTAAATCGGAAAATCCATTATTGTCAAAATCTGCAGAGACTACTCCTAAGGTAGTAAGGCTAGTTCCTTTTATAGGTAGATTTGCTTCTTTTGAAATATTTACGAATGCATTATTTCTATAGGCATAAATAACATCTTCTTGTCCCATACCTCCTCCAAAAAAGACTTCATCTACTTGGTCATTGTTAATATCAATTAAGGCAGATGGAGCAATAGGTAACGATTTTTCACCATCATACTGATGCACAAAATCTAAGTTTACCTTGTTAAATACAGGAATTTTATTTTCAGCAATAGTTACATCATATTTGTCCGAAACGGAATCTCGCCAAAAGAAACCAACAACAAATAGTACGATTAAAAGAATAAGTATACCGACAATTATTAAAAATTTCTTAAACATTTGGTTGTGTTTTAGTTTGTTTTTGTAATTGATATAATGACAACCCAAAAAGGATAAAGTGGGTTACATTCATTAAAATGGGTAAAAGATGTTTTCCTATTGCAGGGATGAGCATTCCTATAAGGACCAATCCAATTAATATTGTAATGGGGTTAAACAGCGC
>CAZWVO010000276.1:0-3892 GCA_964637535.1 uncultured Flavobacteriaceae bacterium | reverse complement strand
GGATAGTTGCGGGACTCATTATTAGTTATGTATTTCATTGGGATTCCGAGGATGGTATAGCAAATGGGATGCTTAAAAACACCTTTTTAATGACCGCTATTGCCGCTGCGGTTTTAGGTGTTTTTAGTTTTACCTTACCTAAAACACCCCCTAAAGTAGATGCAAATGAGAAAGTAACTCTTTCTAAAATTTTAGGACTAGATGCCCTACAATTGCTTAAGGATAAGAACTTTTTGATTTTCTTTATTTCTTCCATTCTTATCTGCATTCCCTTGGCTTTTTATTATCAAAATGCAAATCCTTTTTTAACAGAGATAGGCGTTGATAACCCTACAGGAAAAATGACTATTGGGCAAGTGTCCGAAATTCTTTTTATGCTCTTACTCCCTTATTTCTTCAATAAATTTGGCTTTAAGAAAACAATTTTAGTAGGAATGCTTGCCTGGACGGTTAGATACTTGCTTTTTGCATTTGGAAACGAAGGAGATTTGGCATTTATGCTCCTAATAGGGATTGCGTTACACGGTATTTGTTATGATTTTTTCTTTGTTTCTGGGCAGATCTATACAGACACCAAAGCGGGGGAACAATTTAAGAGTGCAGCGCAAGGCCTAATTACCTTAGCAACCTATGGCGTAGGAATGCTAATAGGATTTTTTGTGGCGGGTAAAATTGCCGATATGTACCTTGTGGCAGATGGAGCGCATCAATGGGAAATGATTTGGATGTATCCCGCGGGCTTTGCATTTATAGTACTCATTATATTTTCATTGCTCTTTAAAAATGAAAAAATTAGTTACAAAGCTTAGCTATTTTGTATAAATTGAAAAAAACCAGAATAAATCGAGAAAATTATGAATGGAATAAATAAAAATCAGCTGTTTATAGCATCTTGTATTGCCTTAATAGTAACGGCAATGACATTTGCCATACGGGCTGGTATTCTTACCGAATTGGGGGTTGAATTTGACTTGACAGATACGCAGCTGGGATATGTTAATGGAATGGCGTTTTGGGGCTTTCCCCTAGCTACCATCTTTGGTGGTCTTTTGTACAATAAGCTAGGAGCAAGAAAATTGATGATTATGGCGTTTGTTGCACATTTGGTAGGTTTAGTGATGACCATTTTTGCCGGAGGCTTTGTTACCTTATTGCTCTCTTCTTTTCTTATTGGATTTGCGAACGGTTCTGTAGAAGCAGCCTGTAACCCGTTAATAGCAGATATGTATACCAATAATAGAACTACCATGCTAAATAAATTTCATGTATGGTTTCCCGGAGGGATTGTAATTGGGGCGTTAGCCTCCAAGTTCTTATCGGATTTTGGAATGGGCTGGCAGATTCAAATAGGAATAATGCTGATACCCACATTAATATATGGCTACCTCTTTTTTAAGCAAAAATTTCCGGAGAGTCAGCATATCGAAACCAACACCACTACCAATATAAAATCGTTAACCAGTATCCTTTTTATTTTTATTGCTTTCTGTATGACCCTTTCTGCAACGGCAGAATTAGGAATTCAACAGTGGGTAGAAAAGATAT
Source organism: uncultured Flavobacteriaceae bacterium (assembly GCA_964637535.1). Taxonomy (GTDB): domain Bacteria; phylum Bacteroidota; class Bacteroidia; order Flavobacteriales; family Flavobacteriaceae; genus CANMSI01. The sequence continues at coordinate 2,347 of CAZWVO010000276.1, read as the reverse complement.
TAGGAAGTACAGGAGCGCACCCCATGCTTATTTTGGCAATGGTTACCGGAATTATGGCTTTAGGAAGGTATTTTGCCGGTCCGTTAATCCATAAATTAAACCCGATTGGTGTGTTATGGATGTCTGCCATTGTAACCACCTTAGCAGTATATGCTATGAGCATTGCGGAAGGTCCTTTAATTTATGTTTCTGCAGTGTTATTTGCATTAGGAGTTTGCTATTTTTGGCCAACAACGATCGGTTTTGTTTCAGAATATTTACCCAAAACAGGAGCCTTGGGGATGTCGTTGGTTGGTGGAGCGGGAATGTTTGCTACGGGCTTGTGGCAACCCGTAATAGGTTCTTGGCTAGATAAAGGTAGAGAAGCAGCACTCGCATCTGGTGTAACAGCAGAAGCGGCAGAAGTTATTGCAGGAAGAGAAACGCTAAGCTATATGATTTATTTTCCCTTAGCGCTAGTGGTACTCTATGGAATTTTATTTTTTATGCGAAAAAAAATAGAATCAAAAAGAATTGCTCAAGCAAGTGAAGATGTAGCTCCTACAACGTAAATGTTAACGTATTTAGAATGCCTTGGTGTTCTTTCATTTTAAAAATATAGGTTATGCCAAAGAAATTAAGACTAGGAATATTAGGTGGCGGAGGTGATTCCTTAATTGGAGTATTACATAGAGTAGCCTCTCATATCAACGATAACTACCAGATTACTGGGGCGGTCTTTAATCCAAATTTTAAAGCCAATAAGGCGTTTGCAGGTGAGATAGATGTACCATTAAATCGGATTTATACCGATTTTGATACGTTTATTGAAGAAGAAATGAAGCTTCCAGAGAAGGAGCGTATTCAGGTATGTGCGGTATTAACCCCTAACTTTCTACATTTTCCAATGGCGAAAAAACTTTTGGATAATGGATTTCATGTCATTTGTGAAAAACCAATGACAACCTCTCTAGAAGAAGCAAAAATATTGCAGAAAGCACATAAAAAGGCGGGAACTGTTTTTGCCTTAACGCACACGTACACGGGCTACCCGATGGTGCGTCAGATGCGCGAAATGATTAAAAAAGGAGCGCTTGGAAAAATACATAAGGTAGATGCCCGCTATTATCAAGGGTGGATTAATACCATTATTCACGATAAGAAAAAACGTTCTTCCGTTTGGCGATTAGACCCTAAGAAAGCAGGTATTAGTTCCTGTATGGGAGATATTGGGGTACATGCTTTTAACTTGATTGAATATACAACTGGTTTAAAAGTGAAATCATTATTATGTGATTTTAATTACCTCTATAAGGATAATAAAATGGACGTAGATGGCACGGTATTAATTAGATTAGGAGATCATATTAAAGGAGTAATTAGAAGTAGTCAGGTAGCTACTGGGGAAGAAAACGGATTGGCAATTGCCATTTACGGAGAAAAAGGAGCCTTTAGATGGGAGCAAGAAAAACCAAACTTCCTATACAAGTTAAGCGATACCGAACCTACGCAAGTATACAAACCAGGGCATGCGTACAATTCTAAATTGTCTTTAGACGGCACTAAATTGCCGGCGGGCCATCCTGAAGGAATTTTTGATTCTATGGCTAATATTTATTTGGGAGTAGCTAAAGCTATACGAGGCAGAAAATACAACGATGGAGAGTTTCCAACGATGTTAGATGGGGTACGTGGCATGAACTTTATAGAAGCTACAGTGGCTTCTCATAAAGAAGGTAATACGTGGGTTAAATTGATGCGGTAGTGCGCTTTAGAGGGTAGGTAGCTATACCATCTAGCGCGTCATAAATAAGCCCTATCGGCTATATAATTTCTCGAATACTTCACAAACGATAATCATGCTTTCTCTTGGTACACGGCCATAAGGCTCTAGTTCCCTAGTGTAGTAGTCCCAATGTACTTGTTTCCAGTGTGTAAGACTTTTATCACCCTCCCCCTCAAGTTGGGCAAAACTCGCATTAATGTTAAAGTAGGGAATCAATTGAACAGATACGGTCTTAATGATGCTAGAAGCATTTCCGTCCCAATCTGTAACAATAAAAAAGTCTCCAATTTTGGGTAAGGACTCTTCCCGGTATTGAAGCCCTAATAGGGAATGGGAAGTGGCTCGTTTAACTCCCTTTCGAACCAGTTTAGCACAGGTGTTAGCATCTTGTTCGTTATCACAGAAATACCCATGTTTGGGAAGATGTTCTTCTACATATTCCAGATGCTGGTTTAAAAAATCGCCCCATAAATCGGTAACAGAATGGTTTTTCATGTTTTTAATGTCAGTTTTAAGAAAATTTACCCAGTTTAAATTGTTGAGCTGCATGGTTAGCCGCTTTAGCGGTAAAAGCCATATAGG
>CAZWVO010000275.1:0-3910 GCA_964637535.1 uncultured Flavobacteriaceae bacterium | reverse complement strand
ATAATAGCGTGATATTTATCTATAATCTCCTTAGGAGAGACCCCTTCTTTTTTGGCTTTCATAGAGATAGCAACACCGTGCTCATCACTGCCAGAAATAAAGGCAACATCTTTACCAATACCACGTAAGTAACGCGCGTAAATATCTGCCGGTACGTAGACTCCTGCTAAATGACCAATATGAATAGGCCCATTGGTGTAAGGCAGTGCTGCAGTAAGTGTATAACGAGAAGGGCTTCTTAAGTCTTGAGACATTGTTGCTAAATTATCGCACAAAAATACAGTTTTTGATTAGAGATACACCAATTCCTTTTTAAAGAAAAAGAAGAGTTACTAGGAGGTAAGCAAGATTTAGGACGTGTTTTCTTAAAATTTTAGGTAACTCACCGAGTTTTCATAATAAGCGCCTTGTATTAAAGTTATATAGTAAGAAAATTCTTATAAATTTAAAACAATACCTATGAGCGTTGGAAACCCCAAAAAGTTGGATTTGGCTAAGAAGTTAACTGCTGTAGCAAGCAAAAATGAAAACTCTCAAGTCCCTAAAGAAGATGTTACTAGAGTGTACAAAGACAAGAATCATCGTATAAAAAGAGAACTTTCTTTTCGTACCAAAAAGGATAAGCCCAAATTAACCTAAAAAAAAAGACCTTTGTTTTTATTGGGAAAAACAAAGGCCGTTGTCGCTTAATCGGGGCGGATTACGCAACCATAATTGATTTACTCATTTTTTGATCCTGAATCTGTATTCTGTAAATGTATTTACCAGTTGCTAAGTGTGCATCAATACGGTCTCTTACATTAATTTCGGCAGCTCCTTCTAACATCATTTCGTTAAAAATAGTACCTACTTTTTGCCCAAGAATATTAAAGAGTTGAATATCTACATGTGCCGTAAAAGGCATTTCTAAATAAATGTGTGGCGCCTGCTCTGTAGGATAAAAAGGCCTGTGCTCTATTGCGTTTGCAATATCTGTAGGAGGCGTCCTTTCATCGCTTGGAGGTGTATCTGGTAGATTTGGTGGCTGATCGCTGTAGGCAATATCTGGAAAGTCTACTCCACTACAATTAAAGCCAAGATTTACAGGAGCATAAGTATGTCCCAGTAAATGTTGCTCTACAAGAGGAACCGGAACACATAACCATTCTGCCATTACGGTAGCATAGAGGTCCCTAAAGTCCATGGTGAATTCTAGGTTACCCCTACCGTCTGGGTCTTCCAGTGAGGGGTGTTCGCCTACAAAAGCGCTTCCATTAAGCCCCGTTCCAAAGAATAGGGTAGGAGCTGCTTTTCCATGGTCTGTTCCATTAGACCCATTTTCGAAAATACGTCTTCCAAATTCGGAGAAGGTCATGCTTAATACACAATCGTCTTGCTCTGTAAAGCCTAAATCATCGTAAAAATTATCTAGGGCAATGGAGAGGTTAGACATTAAACGCTCATGCGCTAGCGGTTGGTTTCCATGAGTATCAAAACCTCCCATAGAAATCATATATACTTTAGTGCCCAGGTTTCCTTTAATTAAGCGTGCTAATATGGCCAATTGTCTTGCAAAACCATTGTCTTGGTATTCTACTTGATTCTGTCCACGTTCGTAAGCGGCGTGGATTACTCCAGAATATTCATAGGTCGTATTTGCTACTCCTCTTAGGAATTTAAGCTGATCTCCATACATACAAGGATCAAACAAAGCATCGTCTAAATTGTATTGTACGCCGGTTTCCGCAATTTCTTCTAATTGATTAACATTATTGGTAACAAAGGCATAGTTGGTTTCTTCTCCTTGAAATACCAAACTACCAAAATTCCCAATCTGAATTGCCGCTGGGGCTACAGGAGGGTTTAATAAGTAATCTGGATATAGGTTTTCAAAATGTCTTCCCATCCAACCTGTATTTAAACCAGAGAAACCGGTAGAGGTTAAATCGGTATTAGCAAAAATATCACTTCCTGTAAAATGTGATAAACTCTGACTTTCATAGCCTACACCATGCACCGCTTTAAATTGACCCTCTGCCCACATAGGCTCTAAAGAACTCATATACGAAGGGATACCAAAATCATCTGTCAGTTTTAATATTTTACTTTCTGGAATGTAGATATTGGGTCTGGCGTTAACATAAGAATCAAATTGTTCCATTGGAATTACGGTACTTAAACCATCATTACCACCAGACAATCTAATTAAGATTAAAATGTTATCCGTTTGAGAATCTGCTATTGCCGCAGATAAGGGTGATGGGGAAGATGCAGTAAGCATTTGACTGCCTAACAGCATAGAACCAGAGCCCGCAATACCTAGCGCTTGTAAAAAAGATCTTCTGCTCCAGTACTTGTGTTCCTGATCATGTCCATCGTCCTGTATGGAACTGCCGTGATTATTATGAGTATCGCACATAGTTGTAGGTGTTATTTTAGTTGAAATTCGGGTTGTCTGGCTAAGTATTGTAAAAGTAGGTACACTTGAGAATCTGTCATTTCTAGATTCATATTCCACGATCCGTTTTCGTACATGCCGGTATCGTTAAATGGTTCTCTAAATACCTCAATAGCGGTATCGTAATCTTGCGGGGTTAGCAAGCCTTTAGGGGTTATTTTATCTATAATAGCGGTAGCTACTTCATTAGGGTCATTGGTGGTTGCACCATTAGCCCCGGTAGCTGCTATACCAAAGGTTCTAAACTCTTCTGGATTGTTCTGGAAAAAGCCCTCAATCATGTTTTCTGAGGTTAACCAACGACCTATCATAAAATTGGTGTTAATCCAAGTTCTATCACGTTGCCATCCAGCAACATCAAAGGGGGTAAAAAGATCTTGGCCCATTAGTCTACTCCATTCTAACACCGTTAATAGGGTGTTATCATCATACGAAAAATTGGTTTCTTTTATAAAATTGAAGTACATATCGTAGGGACTTTTGATGATTACGCCAATGGCATCGTCATCAAAAAAGTGCTGACTTGTAAATAGTTGTGTAAGCACAGGAGCTATTTCAAAATTGTTGGCTACAAAGGTAGCAGCTAACCCATTAATAATAGGTTGCGCCTCATCAGCAATAGCATCTGGATGCACAAAGAATTCATATAATTTTTTGCAAATAAAATAGCCAATCTCATTAGGCCGTTGGTCAAATAAGATATCTATTACATCGTTGTAATCCCAGTTTCCGGTCTGCCCTAAAATGGTTTTAGTACCGGTATCAAATCGATCTGGATTAAAAGTTACCTGTGTACAACCTTCATCTCCGCGTTCTACATATCCGGTAAGTGCTCTTGCAGTTTCAATAATATCTTCTTCCGTATACCCTTGACCTTCACCTAGCGTAAAAAGTTCATACAATTCTCGTGCATAATTTTCATTAGGGTTATTACTGTTGTTAAAAACACCATCTAAGTAATACAACATAGCACTGGTAAGTCCTATTTCGCTAACAAAGGTTTTAAAATTACCAACGGCGTTTCGTTGCAAACAATTGGTGTAATAATACAGAAAAGACGCACACTCGTACACCTCTAGTTCTGTAACTAAATGATTGCTCCAAAAAAAGCTTAAACGGTCTTTTAAATTGTTTCCAATCATACCGTTGAGGTAGGCTAGTTGCCATTCCCGTTGTTGTTCATTTCGGAGTTGTCTTCTTAGCGCGTCATCTTCAGGGTAATTCGCATTGGTCCAATCAGCCCAGATGGGAGGAGGAAGCGGAGCCTGGTTAATAGCGTCATTCACCAGACTGTTGACTAAAGTGCCCGGGTTTTGACCAATGGCTTGGTTTATGGTATCCACAGAAGCACTAAAACCTAATCTTCTGTATAAATGAGCTGCCTTGGATGCATCCAATGGAGTAGTATATGGTGCAAGCGTGGAAGTATTACAATTGATAAAATAGGCCATAGCGAAATGAACATTTTGTAGG
>CAZWVO010000274.1:0-3921 GCA_964637535.1 uncultured Flavobacteriaceae bacterium | reverse complement strand
TACATACCCTAAATTATACATTTGTTAATAATTCTTAGCACTCCCTATTTTTAAATAGCCCAAGACAATTTATTTTTACGAGCTTTTAGCCCTATGGAGAAATTAAAAGTTGGTGATAAATTATATAATGTACGGCAAAATGGTTTTGTAGATTTTGCGCGCTATTCCTTTTCGGAGGTAGTAAAATTGACCAAAACACTAGCCATTTTAAAAAATGGGGTCCGACTTATTAATCAACCTAAAATATCCTATATCATGAGTGATGTAGGTTTCTCCGTATACCGAAATAAAGGTACCCATTGGCATGTGGTGACCCTAAAAGCCATTAGAGATGCGCAGCTGGAAAACGAAAAAATTGCAATTCATGATTGGTTCGAAACCAAAGAGTTTAGCCTAGCCGAAAAGCAGCTAATTTACCACCAGTTTAAAACCCAAGAACAGGAAATAGAATAGGTAGCACTGAAGCCCAGTAGCTGTAACGGCATTAAAAAGCGAATAGAGCCATTAAATATATGTAATGGAATCCTTCATTGGTTTTTTATCTTCTTCTCCTAGCCTGTATGAAGATCTATGGGGCTGACATAACGTATTGTAATCCTTATTTTTTCAGCGCTAGTTTGAAGTCGGCTTAGGGTCGATACTTTTTTTGTTTAAACTATTAGTTAAAAGATTAAACATTCTGTATCTTTATGCTGTAACGTTTCCCATCTAAAAATGAACAGCCTTGGTTATTGTTGGAGGCAATCAAAAGAAATTTGGGAAAGCCTTTTTTGTCTATGATAGGGCCAGATCATTTTAGCTTTAATATGCTTGGAAATTTTCGTTTAATTTAAGTTAACCATGGGAAAAAGTTGTTTAGAGATTATTCTGGAAAAAGAATTTACGGAAAGACAGTTAGATCGAATTATAGAAATGGCTTGGGAAGATCGCACACCATTTGAAGCCATATATTTTCAATTTGGATTAGCTGAAAAAGAGGTTATTAAAATAATGCGAGGTAGCCTTAAAGAATCTAGCTTTAAGCGTTGGAGAAAGCGCGTCAATAGCGGTGTAAGCACCAAGCATTTGAAAAAGAGAAATCAAGAAATTACACGTTTTAAATGTTCTCGACAGCGCGCTATTTCTGGTAATAAAATTAGCAAGCGTTAATGGCTAAAGAAACAAATGCGCTAATACACTTTCCTACAGCGTTTGAAACTATTTTGGACAAGGTAACAACGCTAGAGGTAGTGGAATACGGACAATCTCGAAACTATATAGATGGAGCCGTTAGTTATTTATCGCCCTATATTTCACGCGGTGTTATTTCTACAAAATTGGTGTACCAAGAATTATTGAAACGGGGGTTTCACCCTAATACTATGCTAAAATTTATTCAAGAACTTGCCTGGCGGGATTATTGGCAGCAAGTATGGGTTTCTAAAGGAAGCACTATAAATGATGACTTAAGGCGCCTTCAAGAACCAGTAGTAACTAGGGGAATTTCGGCAGTAATTAATAGCGCCAAAACGGGTATAATAGCTATTGATACCGCTATCAATGAATTTTACAAAACGGGCTACCTTCATAATCATATACGCATGTATATTGCGTCTATTGCATGTAATGTAGGCCAGAACCATTGGAAAAGCCCTGCGCAATGGATGTATTATCATCTTTTAGATGCAGATTGGGCAAGCAATGCTTTAAGTTGGCAATGGGTAGCTGGTACAAATAGTAATAAGAAGTATTACGCCAATCAAGAAAATATTAATAAGTTTTGCTACAGCACGCAAAAAGATACTTTTCTAGACGTGTCTTATGATGCTTTTGAGAATTTACCAATACCAGAACCTTTATTGCTTTCTGAAGCACTAGAATTAAAAACACACCTTCCAAAACAAAAGGATATAGCCCTAAATCCTGAGCGCCCTACCTTGATTTATAATTTTTATAATTTAGATCCGCTATGGAAAAAGCAGCTGCCTGCAAATCGTATTCTACTGCTAGAACCATCTCATTTTAGGCAATATCCGGTATCTCAAAAATCTATAGACTTCATCATTGCGCTATCAAAAAACATAACTAATATTCAAATTTTCGTAGGTGAATTCAAAGATTTGATTGCCGCTTATGACTTAGGAACGGTCTATTTTAAAGAACACCCGCTAAACAAGCACTATAAGGGTATAGAAGAACCAAGAGATTGGATGTTTAGTGTAAAGGGATACTACCCTTCTTTTTTTGCTTTTTGGAAGCGATGTAAAAAGGAAATTGTATTTTGAAAAAAGAGGTAATTAATATTGTTTGGCTTAAACGCGACCTTCGCTTGCAAGATCACAAGCCACTGTACAAAGCAGAGCAAGCTGGTGTTCCTTATCTCATCATTTATATATTTGAGCCAAATATAATAGCGCAACCAGATACCAGCCTTAGACATTTACAATTTGTATATCATTCCATAAAATCTTTAAATAAGCGTTTAGACAGTTACCATCGTACCGTGAATATACTTTATGCTGAAGCTATTGATGCGTATGCATTGCTACAAAAAAAATATTCGATACAACAAGTTTTTAGCTATCAAGAAAGTGGCATTCAAATTACTTGGAAGCGTGACAAACAAATCAAGAACTTTTGCATTAATAATAGTATTTCATGGAATGAATACCAACGCGATGGAATTATAAGAGGTATTAAAAGTAGGAATTCTTGGAACAAACGATGGCACGCTACAATGCATTCGCCTCTTGTTTTTAATACGTATTCAATATCAAAATTGAATAATCTTAAGCATACGTACACCTTGCCTTTAGCCTTAGTTTCTAAGCTTGAAAACTACCCAAAAAAAATGCAACCTGCAGGAGAAGAAAATGCCTGGCGTTACCTTCAATCTTTTGTGCAAAAAAGAGGATTTAACTATCATAGACATATTTCCAAACCTACTGAGAGTAGAACAGCCTGCAGTAGATTATCGCCTTATCTTGCTTGGGGAAATCTTAGTATAAAACAGGTCTTTCAGTTTGTCGGTACACATCCTAATGGAACTGCAAACAATCGTGCTTTTTCTGGAATGCTAACGCGTTTACATTGGCATTGTCATTTTATTCAGAAATTTGAAGTAGAATGCTCCTATGAAACACAATGTATTAACAAAGGGTATGAATTATTGGAACACAAGAAAAATGAGGAGTTTATTAAGGCATGGAAAACAGGAAGAACAGGTTACCCACTTATAGATGCCTGTATGCGCGCTGTGGAACAAACCGGATGGATTAATTTTAGAATGAGAGCTATGGTAGTGTCATTCTTTACCTTAAACTTAGATCAAGATTGGCGGGATGGGGTATATCATTTGGCTCGTCAGTTTCTAGATTACGAACCTGGGATTCATTATCCGCAATTTCAAATGCAAGCAGGTACAACAGGTATTAATACAGTACGACTTTATAATCCAGTAAAAAACTCTCAAGAACACGATCCTAAAGGATTGTTTATTAAAAAATGGGTTCCAGAATTAGTAAATGTCCCCGAAGCTTTTATCCATGAACCTTGGACAATGAGTTTGATGGAACAAACTTTTAGCGGAGTTACTATAGGCATTGATTATCCAGAACCTATAGTCGATCTAAAAACCAGTGCAAAAAAGGCACGTGATAAAATATGGGGTCACAAAAAACATCCAGCGGTAAAGGCCGAAAAAAACAGAATATTAACCGCACATGTAAATAAAAGAAGCTAACATGTATTACTCAAAACACGATATAGAACAAATGGACCGTATCACTCGGTTGAAAACCATTAATGCAATAACGGGTGTAAAACCAGCTAACCTTATTGCTACGGTATCTAATGCAGGAGTAACCAATGTAGCCGTGTTTAGCTCAGTGGTTCATCTGGGTAGTGACCCTGCTCTATTAGGCTTTATTGCCAGGCCACAAA
>CAZWVO010000273.1:0-3927 GCA_964637535.1 uncultured Flavobacteriaceae bacterium | reverse complement strand
ACGTTTTCTTTTTAAAAAAGATATTTCGTATCGTTTTAGCATCAAAAAAGAAGAATATAAATGCAAGAGAGAGATACGGAAAAATACCAATTTGAAAAACAATAGAATTGAATAAGTGAAAGAAAATAGATAAAAGAAAGCCTATTTTTCTAGTGGGTTTCCAAAGAAGCGCGGGTACAATAAGCAGATCAAAGAAAATACCAGCGAAAGCAATAATCTTATGAACCCAAGGCAGTTGTAAAAAATCACCTATGATATAGTAGTGTGCCCTAGCTTGCATGAGCAGTTTAACAATACTAAAATCTAACCAGTCTCCGTATAGTTTTGCTACTGCTGCGTAGGTGTAGACAATAAAAAGTTGCAATACAATAACCCATTTAACGTAGCTGTACATGCTATTGCTTCTCAACCCAGGATTTAGCCTAGCATCTATGGCGTAGTTGCGGTTTGCTGGTAAAAAAGCCATGATACCTGAAATGAGAATGAGCAGATAGTAATGATTATTATACGATGTTTTTTGCATGAGATACACTCCGGTCCAAAGTAAGGTAAATGCAATACTGCTGAAGCGGTATTTATACCCTAGCATTATCATAATTCCGAGCGTGCCCATGATAAAAAAATAGATGTACATGCCATTGCCCGGTAAGGGTTGCAACCATTCAAAACCTATAAAAGAAAAGGTAAATTGGGGTTCTATCAGTGTTTTTTGTATCCAGCCCGTAAGCATGGCGCCGTAACACTCACTTGCTACTAGGAAACCGAAAAAAATCCTGAAGATCAATAAAGGAGCATTGTCCATCTTTCTAAAAAGAAAACGATCTATCATTTAGTCTTCAATTAGGGAGAGGGAAGTTACTTTGTCTTTCTGCAATTGGTCTTGCAGGTCCTCCACAGAATTAAATTTATGCTCATCGCGAATTCTATGAAGTAGGTCTACCTGAATTTCTTGGTCATAAAGATCTTTGTCAAAATCAAAAAAATGAACCTCAATACTTTGTTTCGTTCCAGATACCGTAGGGTTATATCCAATATTCATCATACCAAATACCGTGTTATTGTCTAACCTACTTTGTACCACATAAACTCCGTTTTTCGGAATAAGCTTATAGGTTTCAGGGATATGAAGGTTAGCAGTAGGAAACTGAATTTGCCTTCCCAAGCCTTTACCTTTTTTTACAATACCGGTTAGCATGTAGGGATAGCCAAGATATTTGTTAGCGGTATGTATATCTCCTTCAAGCAATGCTTTTCTTATCTTGGTAGAGCTTACAGAAACAGCGTTGATCTCCTGAACTGGGATTTCTGCTACCTCAAAGTCCAAACTATTTCCAAAAGCAATAAGGTCTGTAATGTTTGCATTTCTGTTTCTCCCAAATCGGTGGTCATAACCAATAATGATCTTCTTAATTTTAAGGGTATTCACTAGAATATCTCTAACAAATTCTGTTGCAGATAGTCTAGAAAATTCCGTAGTAAAAGGATGAACAATTAAGGTCTCTAAGCCTGTTTTCTCGAAGATTTGTATTTTTTCTTGAGCAGTATTTAGGAGCTTTATATTAGCATCTTTTTGCAATACCATTCTAGGGTGCGGAAAAAAAGTAAGAACGGTTGACTGCAATCCGGAGCTTTTGGCATCATTTATGAGGCGTTCTAGTATCTTTCGATGTCCTACGTGTAAGCCGTCAAAAGTACCAATAGTGATGATAGTAGATTGCGTTTTATCGTATTTGGTAATGCTTTGAACCGTTATCATTTACTTAAAAAAATAAAAAGACTTACATTTGATATTGTCTATAAGACTCCTTGTATGTTAACAAAATTACGTCTTGTTTTTTCAATTACCATACTATTTATGTCATTTTACGGAATGGCACAAACTAATTATTGGGAGCAAGACGCTACACTCCAAAATAAAGCAGGGGTCGCCTTAACAGATTTAGATATGAAAAAGACGGCCTTATTTACGCTAAAGGGGCAAGCTTTTTCTCAAGAATTGCTACAAAAAAAGAATTTACAGCAACCCATTACCGTTCTTTTTCCAGATGCCGATGGAGAATTAAAAACGTATGTGGTAAAGGAAACATCGGTATTTGCTCCAGAATTGGCGGCAAAATATCCAGAAATTGGTTCCTATACGGGCTATGGGGTAGCTAATCCAAAAGACCGTATTCGATTTAGTGTTTCCCACAAGGGTGTTCAAAGTATGATTATCCATGGAGATGGTTCTCAGAATACCTTTATGCAAAAGGTGTCAAAACAAGGGAATCAATATGTAGTGTATTCCAAAGCAGCCCGTACTACTCATGATGAAGATTTTATCTGTAATACTAAGGAAACAATCAACAAAAACCCATCTGGTATTACTGCTAAACTTGTAGATGATCAGGTACTACGCAAATACCGACTTGTAGTTTCTGCTTCGGGGGAGTATACCCAATACCATGGAGGTACTGTTGCAGACGCTCTAGCCGCTATAAATGCAACCTTAACTAGAATTAACGAGGTTTTTGAAACCGATCTTGGTATACATCTAGAGTTAATTGCCAATACCAATGCTGTTATTTATACAGATCCGGATACGGATCCTTATGTAACAGCTAGCTTAAATTCTGAATTACAACAAACCTTAACCAGTGTTATTGGTGAGGAAAATTATGATATAGGGCACCTCTTTACGCAAGGAGGTGATAACGGAGATGCCGGTTTTATTGGGGCTGTATGCCTTGATAATCGTAAGGGAAGTGGTTTTTCTTCTGGGAGAACACCAGAAGGAGATCGTTTTGATCTCGACTTTGTTGCTCACGAAATGGGGCATCAATTTGGAGCCAATCACACCTGGTCTTTTAGATTTGAAACAGGAACAGTGCAGGCAGAACCTGCAAGTGGTACTACTATTATGGGTTATGCAGGTATTCAGCCCGGACAGAATGTACAAAACCAAGGAGATGATTATTTTCATTATTTCAGTATTGTTCAAATGCAAGAAGTGGTGCAGCGTGCCAGTTGTGGGGTAGAAATGCCAATCACAAATAACCCACCTACAATTGTTGGAAGTGCGGATTATACTATTCCAGTAGGAACGGCATTTGTGCTTAGCGGAAATGCTTCGGACCCCGATGTTGGAGATGTATTAACCTATGGATGGGAGCAGATAGATGTTGGGGTAGTAACCACATCTTCTTTTGGTCCAGAAAATGTAAGCGGAGCTAATTTTAGGTCAGTAAGGCCTACCACAAGTCCAGAACGGTATTTTCCTCGGTTGTCTAGAGTAGTTTCTGGAGATTTAACGCAAATCGCACCAGAAACGAATTCTGCTTGGGAAACCGTGTCTGAAGTAGCACGCGAATTTAATTTTGCGCTTACTGTTAGAGATAATGCAGCGGGAGGAGGGCAAGTTGCCTCGGATTTGATGAAAGTAATTGTTTCTGATGAGGCAGGTCCTTTTGTAGTAACTTCGCAACAAAGTAATGAAACCATAATTGCAGGTACAACTACTACTGTTACCTGGGATGTGGCAAATACAGATAAAAACCCTATTGGTGCACAAACAGTAGATATTTTCTTGTCTACAGATGGTGGAGCATCTTTTCCGCTACAACTGGCAACAGGGGTGCCTAATGATGGGGAGCATACCGTATTAATTCCTGGCGCTGCTACGGAAAGTGCGCGTATTATGGTAAAGGGCGGAAATACTATTTTCTTTGCGGTAAATGAGACTAACTTTACTATTGCTGCTTCAGAAATTGTATTAAATTTTCCCACTTTAACTGTAGATGCATGTGCCCCGGACGATATTGTTATTCCGTTTGTGTATGAAACTTTCTTATCTTTTGATGAGGAAGCAACCTTTAGTGTAGTTGGTGCGCCAGCAGGTTTAAACGCTTCTTTTTCTCCAGAAACGTCTGCTTCCGGAGAGACTAATGT
>CAZWVO010000272.1:0-3944 GCA_964637535.1 uncultured Flavobacteriaceae bacterium | reverse complement strand
TAATTATATAGGGTATATTGGTTAAAAATTATCTTTTTTAGCATATTACCCCTGTATTTTATCGATTTTTCTTTTTAGGCTCATTTATTTTATAGAATTTTACACCATCAATTAAATTAAAAAGTAATGATAGTAGGTGTACCTAAAGAAATTAAGAATAACGAAAGTAGAGTTGGTATGACGCCAGCTGGAGTTTTTGAATTGGTAAAAAACAACCATACCGTATATGTACAGTCTGGAGCTGGAGAAGGTAGCGGTTTTTATAACGAAGACTACCAAAAGGCTGGGGCATCCATTTTAGATACTATTGGTCAAGTGTATGCTATTAGCGAAATGATAGTAAAAGTTAAGGAACCTATTGCTGAAGAGTATGATTTAATACAAGAAGGCCAGATTGTATTTACCTACTTTCACTTCGCTTCTAGTGAGGCTTTAACGAAAGCAATGATAAGGCAGAAAGGAATTTGTATTGCCTATGAAACCGTAGAAGATGAAGAAGGAACGCTACCTCTTTTAACTCCGATGTCTGAGGTTGCCGGAAGAATGGCCATACAACAAGGTGCAAAATATTTAGAAAAACCAGTAAAAGGCAGGGGCGTGCTATTGGGAGGTGTACCAGGTGTAGCACCAGGTAAAGTTTTGGTTTTAGGAGCTGGTGTTGTGGGTATACAAGCTGCAAAAATGGCAGCAGGCTTGGGTGCACACGTTACTATAATGGATATTAATATGAAGCGTCTTAGATATGTAAACGACGTTATGCCACCCCATGTAGTAACAGAATTTTCTAGTGAATTTAATATTAGAAAACATATTAAAACACACGATTTAGTTATTGGAGGAGTGCTTCTTAAAGGAGCAAAAGCACCAAATCTGATTACAAAAGATATGCTTAAAGAAATGCGTCCAGGTACAGTAATTGTAGATGTTGCCGTAGATCAAGGGGGCTGTGTAGAAACCACTAGGGCAACCACTCATGAAGATCCTATTTATATTATTGATGATGTGGTGCATTATTGTGTGGCTAATATGCCAGGAGCAGTGCCTTATACGTCCACCGTGGCGCTAACAAACGTTACATTGCCTTATGTAATAAAATTAGCTAATCAAGGATGGCACCAAGCCTGTGCTAATGATGAAGCATTACATAAAGGCCTAAATATTGTTGAAGGTAAAGTAGTGTACAAAGAGATTAATGAAGCTTTTAGCTGGAATGAGTCAGTATTGGCTTAACTAGCATATTGTCAGTATATGATCACCCTGCCAGTTTTGGCGGGGTTTTTGCTTTTATTCAGTATCTTTATCTTATAAACTAAAACACAAAAAATATGTTTGGAATTGATCTCCCCTATTTAATCATTGCCGGAGTTTTTGGGCTCCTAAGCATGTTAGTCAGTAATAAATTAAAAAGCAAGTTTAAGTATTATTCCAAAGTAAGCTTACGTAATGGAATGTCTGGTGCCGAAATAGCAGAAAAAATGCTAGCAGATCACGGAATTAGAGATGTTAAAGTAATTTCTACTCCGGGTATGCTAACAGATCACTATAACCCAAGTAATAAAACGGTAAACCTCAGTGAAGGGGTATACAATCAGCGTAATGCTGCTGCTGCTGCTGTAGCGGCGCATGAGGTAGGACATGCAGTGCAGCATGCAACAGCCTATAGTTGGCTTACCATGCGTTCTAAGCTAGTACCTATTTTAAATGTAACCTCTCGGTTTTCTATGTGGGTAATTATGGGAGGAATGGCATTAATGGCTACCACTGCTATAGGCGGTACAATAGCCTGGGTAGGTGTTGGCTTATACGGTATAGGTGCCCTGTTTAGTTTTGTTACCCTTCCGGTAGAATATGATGCTAGTAATAGGGCATTAGCCTGGTTAAAGAATAAAAATATAGTAAGTCAGGAAGAATACAAAGGTTCGGAAGATGCCTTAAAATGGGCAGCGCGCACCTATTTGGTAGCCGCTATTGGAGCCTTAGCAACCTTAATTTACTTTGCCTTAAGGGTAGCTAGTAGAGACTAAAAAATGTATAACAATAAAAAAAGCGTAACCTTCTTGGTTGCGCTTTTTTTATATGGTAATCTGACGATCTATTTGCTGATTTAAAGAAATAAAAGTTTCTGTTCTAGAGACACCATCAATTTGCTGAATATTTTTGTTTAGCACATACATTAGGTGTTCATTGTCCTTGCAAAGCACCTTAATTAGAATAGACCAATTGCCTGTAGTATAATGGCATTCTAGAACTTCCGGAATTTTTTGTAACTCCTTAACAGCAACTGGATTGCTCATAGCCTTGTCTAAAAAAATGCCAATGTAGGCCATAGTCGTATACCCTAATACCTTCGGGTTAATTACAAACTTAGAACCAGAGATAAGTCCGGAGCTTTCTAATTTCCGAAGTCTTTGGTGAATAGCGGCACCAGAAATTCCGATATTTCTTGCTATTTCTAGAATAGGCTTACGCGCATCCGCCATTAAAAATCTTAAAATTTTTTTGTCTATACCGTCAATTTTCACACTGCTGTTACTAGATTTCATTGCTAAGGTTCACTTTAATACAAAGATATTACAATTTTTATCCAGCTACAGAATCCGGATTATAGCCTAAATAAGGTACATCATATGTTTTAAATTCAATGCCGTACGTTTTTAGTTCCGTCAGAATTGGAGCATATACTTCTTTATGAAGCGGGAGTTGTACACCTGGCGTGGTAATTTTTTTATTTAAAATAAGAAGCGCTGCAATTGCTACCGGTAAGCCTACCGTTTTTGCCATTGCGGTATACGTTCGGTTTTCGCCAACGACTACCATATTGGAATCTATTTGGTGTTTTTTTCCATTCAATTCATAACCAAATTTATGGTACATCACAATCATATCTTTATCATCATTGGCTAAAGTCCAACTTTCTTCCAATATATGTTGTAATACCTGCGCCGGAGTAGCATTTTTAAGCGGAATGGTCTTTTTTCGATCAAAAAGATTGAGTTCCAGCAATTTCCCCCACATAATATCGTCTTGATCTATTTTAAGGTAATGACGCAGTTTTAGTTCTACAGAATCGGTTGGGGAATAGGGTAGGAATAAATTTGTAAAGGCAGCGTAAGACATACCTTCAGAGCCTTCAATAGCATAACTATCATCGGTCATTCCCAATTGTACAAACATATTCCAGGCTTTAGAAAAACCAACTCTTCGCATGGTGCCTCTATACAAAGTTAATACGTTGTTTAGGCCATAGGCTTCTCTGTATTTTAAGGAATCGCGATTGGCATATGCCTCAAAACGCCCATAACCTGCGATGTCTAAAAACTCTGTTCTTCTAAACAGCTTATGATACGGAATGTACTTATAAGTTCCTTCTTGGATAAATTTTGCAGTACCCCCTTGTCCGGCAACTACAACGTTTCTTGGGTTCCAAGTAAATTTATAATTCCAAAGATTAGTGTCATCTTCTGGGGCTACTAAGCCACCGGTAAAGGATTCAAACAATACCATCTTTCCACCCTTATCGCGGATATCATCTATAAGTTCCATAGCGCTCATATGATCTATGCCTGGGTCTAATCCAATTTCATTCATAAACACCAGACCTTTTTCCTTCGCTACTTCATCCAACGCCTGTATGTGTTCACTAACATACGAGGCAGTAACCAAATGTTTGGAATAGGTAATGCAATCATGAGCAACCTTTATATGCAGACTTGCGGGTAACATAGATACTACTAGATTGGCTGCTGAAACCGCATTTTTTCTAGCGGTATCGTCAAAAATATCTAAGGTTATAACTGTGCATGCAGGATGAGATGCAATAGCAGCAGGAACATTTTCGGGTCGAAGATCAGCAATGGTAAGGAGTAGCTTTTCCTCTTCTGCTTTGGCTAAAAAATAATCTAGCAGATAGGAGGTAGATTTTCCAGCACCAACAACAAGTATTT
>CAZWVO010000271.1:0-3946 GCA_964637535.1 uncultured Flavobacteriaceae bacterium | reverse complement strand
ATGCTAAGTATAATGAAATGTCTTTAGATGAAAAATTGGGGCAATTATTTATGGTTAGTGTAGCATCTAATCAATCTAAAACTGCTACAGATAAAATTAAAAACCTAATACGCTCCCAAAAGATTGGCGGAGTTATTTTTTCTACTGGAGGTCCGGTTAGACAAGCAAAACTTACTAATGAATATCAGGCCGCTTCTAAAATTCCGTTACTTGTTGGAATGGATGCAGAATGGGGACTTTCTATGCGTTTGGATTCTACCTATGCATTTCCATGGAACATGACGTTAGGCGCTATAAAAGACAATAAAGTTGTTGAAAAGGTAGGGAATCATATTGGTAAGCATGCAAAACGCTTGGGTGTGCATATTAATTTTGCTCCAGATGTGGATATTAATATAAATCCGCAAAACCCGATCATTGGAAACCGTTCTTTTGGAGAAGATCGAGAAAATGTGGCGCAAAAGAGTATTGCCTTAATGAAAGGAATGGAAAGTGCGGGAGTACTTAGTACCGCAAAGCATTTTCCGGGACATGGAGATACGGCTACAGATTCCCATAAGGCTTTACCACTTCTTAATTTTTCAAGAGCAAGATTAGACAGTGTAGAACTCTATCCGTTTAAGATGATTATACAAGAAGGGGTAAGCAGTGTAATGGTGGCTCACTTAGAGGTTGCTGCACTAGAAATTAAGAAAAACCTTCCTTCCTCCTTATCAGAGAATATTATTTCGGGTGTTTTACAAGAAGAACTGGCATTTAAAGGTTTGGTGTTTACAGATGCGCTTAATATGCGCGGAGTGGTTAATAGTGTTAAAAAGGGAGAGGTAGAGCTAGAAGCTTTTTTAGCAGGAAACGATATTCTATTAATGCCTCAAGATGTGGAGGCTGCCAAAGCTAAATTGCAGAAAGCATATGAAAAAGGTAAAATATCCGAAGCGCGTCTTGCCTATTCGGTTAAGAAAATTTTACTGAGTAAATACAAAGTTGGGCTGCATAAGTACAACCCCGTTGTGCTTAAAAATTTGTACGAAGATCTCAACGCTCAAGAAGATGATCTGCTCTACGAAACAGCTATGGAACAGGCCATAACCGTGGTTAAAAACAAGGTAAAATTATTAGGAATTAAAAAGCTTGATAATAAAAAAATAGCCTATGTAAAATTTGGAGATGGAGAACACGATGCTTTTTTTAATACCTTAAATAAATATGCTAAGGTTACTGAGGTTACAGGAAAAAACCTTACTGAAATAAAAGAAAAACTCAAAGAATTTAACTTGGTTCTTGTCGGGCTACATAAGAGTAATGAAAGCCCTTGGAAGTCATACAAATTTACAGCGGAAGAACTTCGTTGGTTAGAAGAGATTGGCCAAGAGCGAAATTCTAATACTATTTTAACGGTCTTTGCAAGACCCTACGCGCTCTTAGATGTGCCCTCTTTTAAAAATATAGATGGTGTTGTAGTTGCGTACCAAAATAGCAAAATAACGCAAGAGAAGGCGGCTCAGTTGCTTTTTGGTGCTATAGATGCTAGAGGGGTTTTACCGGTAACAGCACATCCAGACTTCCCTGTAAATACAGGGGTTTCTGTACCCTCTTTATTACGCCTGGGATATACTGCTCCGGAACGTGTTGGTATGAGTTCTGCAAAACTTACAGAAGTGGACAGGTTGGTGCAAAACGGTATTGACTCACTTATGTTTCCTGGGGCACAGGTAGTAATTGCGCGTAAGGGAAAAATAATATATAGCAAAGGTTTTGGTAAGCCTACGTATAAATCTACAGAACAGGTTACTCCCAATCATTTGTATGATTTGGCATCGTTAACAAAAATATTGGCAACACTTCCTACCCTAATGAAGATGGAGGAAGACGGCGAGATAGCCTTAAATAATACCTTTCAAGATTTGGTTCCAGCATATGCAGATTCAGAACTTAAAAATGTAACGGTGTTAAAAGCCTTATCACATTATGGTCGACTACCAGCATGGATTGCTTTTTACATAGACACTTTGGATAAGGAACGAAAACCATCTTCGGAATTTTATAGAACTAGTATGGCAGATGGTTTCTCAATAAAGGTAACCGATCAATTGTATTTGGCAGATGCTTTTAAGGATAGTATATATAACCGTATTGGGAGGCAAGATTTAAAATCGAACCGTTACCGGTACAGTGATGTAGGCTATTATGTAATGAAAAAATACATTGAGGATACGAAAAACACACGTTTAGATACGCTAACACATAATTTTCTGTACGCGCCTCTTGGTGCTAGTTATACGACGTATAATCCATTAGATAAATTTCCAAAAAATGCCATTATACCGTCAGAAGAAGATAACTACTATCGTTATGATACGGTACAAGGCTATGTACACGATATGGGAGCCGCTATGCAAGGTGGTGTAGGAGGTCATGCCGGACTTTTTAGCAATGCCAATGATGTGGCCAAGATAATGCAGATGTATCTCCAGGGAGGATTTTATGGAGGAGATCGGTTTTTAAATGCGAGAACGGTAAAGAAATTTAACACCTGTTATTTTTGTGATAAAAATGTACGAAGAGGTGTAGGTTTTGATAAACCTCAATTAAAAGACAGTGGCCCAACTTGTGGTTGTGTTTCTAGAAAAAGTTTTGGGCATAGTGGATTTACAGGAACCTATACTTGGGCAGATCCCGAGGAGGAAATTGTGTATGTGTTTTTATCCAACAGAACCTACCCAACAGCACGCAATACATTACTTGTTAAATCGGGGTTAAGAACAAGAATTCAGAAGGCAATTTACGAGGCTATTATAAATTAATTGGTAGCTTTGTCTAGATTATAGTACGTTAAATTCATATGAAAGTAGCAATTGTTTGTTATCCTACCTTTGGCGGTAGTGGCGTAGTGGCAACAGAATTAGGAATTGCACTAGCCAGTAGAGGGCATGAGGTACATTTTGTTACCTATAAACAACCGGTAAGGTTAGAACTGCTGAGTACTAATATTCATTTTCATGAAGTTCATGTTCCTGAATACCCTTTATTTCACTATCAACCCTATGAATTAGCACTCTCTAGCAAACTGGTAGATACCATAAAACTTTTTGATATTGAGCTGTTGCACGTACATTATGCCATTCCGCATGCTTACGCAGGTTATATGGCAAAGAAAATTTTAGCCGAAGAAGGAATACACATTCCAATGATTACCACCTTACACGGTACGGATATTACATTGGTGGGTAACCATCCGTTTTACAAACCTGCTGTTACTTTTAGTATCAATAGATCTGATGTAGTTACATCAGTATCTCAGAGTCTTAAGGAGAGGACGCTAGAGTTATTCGACATAAGAAAGGATATTGAGGTAATTCCTAATTTTATAGATAAAACAAAGTACAGTGATGGGTATACAGATTGCCAGCGTTCCTTAATGGCAGAAGACCATGAAAAAATTATTACCCATATTAGTAATTTTAGAGCGGTGAAAAGAATTCCGGACGTTGTTCAAATCTTTTATAAAGTACAACAACAACTTCCCGCCAAGTTAATTATGGTTGGTGAAGGGCCAGAGAAAAAAGGGGCCGAAATGTTATGCGAAGAGTTAGGTATAGCAGATCGCGTTGTTTTTCTGGGAAATAGTAATGAGATCGATAGAATTTTATGTTTCTCAGACTTGTTCTTATTGCCTTCAGAATCGGAAAGTTTCGGACTTGCTGCTTTGGAAGCTATGATGAATAGTGTAGCAGTGATATCTAGTAATGCCGGGGGTATACCAGAAGTAAATATGCATGGTGTAACGGGGTTTCTAAGCAATGTCGGAGATGTAGACGATATGGTAAAAAATGCATTATCTATTTTAGAAGACGATACAGTGTTAGAACGGTTTAAGGAAAATGCCGCTAGAGAAGCTTTAAAATTTGAGCTTCAGAATGTGCTGCCTTTATATGAAGAGATATAT